>URQS01000021.1 GCA_900550035.1 uncultured Prevotella sp.
ATCATTATTGCGATGGAAAGTCCAATCCTGTCAGTGTTGCGTCTTTGAAATTTCAGATTATGATGAAGAAATGTAATGACAATAATATAGCTATGTTGAATGGTGAATTGAATCGTGAGCGCGGTATGGAGTGGAATGCTGAAGATATGAAAGTTCATCAGCAAAAAATGCTTGATATTATTATTATCAAAGGTAAAGTTTGATAAATCTATGAGGGTGTGTCAAAATAAGAGTTAGAGGAAGTTAAGAAGAAGTTAATCCATCTACGATGGATGGAAGTTAACAGATAAATGTTTTATTTTTAGCAATTTATACATATGTCCGCTCGCTCGGCTTTGCCGCTTGCTTTAGCAAGAACTTCTGTTAACTTCGGGCGAAGTCCAAACTTCTTTTTAACTTCTATTTTGACACACCCTCAAAGATTTACACTTCCTTCCAATCTACCAGTCCTTTTCCTTTCTCATCCAGTTCTATGGCAATAGCAACGACTTTTCGTTTATCGGCTTTGAACGGCTCGGCATATTGCTTGGCTCTTATTTGTTCGGTTGCTGCGTCAATACCGCCATTGTTGCTTAGCTTCAGTTCCAATACATATATATAATTGGTATTTTGCACAACCATGTCTATTCTGCCCGTAGCAATCATCTTCTCTACTTCCACCCTACAACCGATGGCATTAAAGATGGTGCTCAATATCAGGCGGTAGCGCTCCTCCATGTCCATGCAGGCAAGCTTCTTGTTGCTGTAAGGCACATCAGCAATAAGGGCTTTCAAGCTTTTCATAGCTTCAGGAAGATTGCCCACGCTGAGGTAGAGATTAAGAAAAGCTTGTGTTGATTGTATGTCATTACTCTTGCGCATGGCAAGCGTAGGCAACACTATTTCGTTTAATGCTTGTTTTACCTCGAAGTTAGGAATGCCAAGAAGGTAAGTTCCGTTCATGTAACCCTTAATCGTGAGATAGCCCGACTGGTAAAGAAACAGTTCCGATCCACCGCCCGTCACGTCAGAAGTTTCTATAATTGTGCTTAACAAGGCGCAATTATCAAAATCTTTCAAACGAATATCCATGTCATCCACAAATTTAGGAAGCAGTGAGGTAGCACCGGATGAAGCCCAATAATTCCTCAAGTCAGAATCTGCCAAGGCATTGATGAGGCTGAATGGATTGAATACATCTACCATGTTGCGGCGACTGAAATGATAGCCGTCGTAATATGCTGTCAACTGTGCTACTGCTTCATCGAATGTCCAGCCCTCATATTCTGCCAACTTGTTGATTTCAGGCTTGAAGTCACGCAACACCTCTTCCTTGGTAATGCCGCAAATGGCAGCATATTCCGGGTCGAAACTGATGTTACTCAGATTATTGAGCACAGAGAAGAGAGAAATCTGTGTAAACTTGGTTATGCCTGTGATGAAGACAAACTTCTCGTATTTGTCGTTGGCTTTCAATATGGCAAACACCTCTCTATAGATGCTAGTGCATGCTTCGTGCTGAGGAGTCTTCCATGAATGCTGTAATGGAGAGTCGTACTCGTCAATGAGGATAGCCACTTGTTGTCCAGTTTTGTTGTAAGCACCCTCAATGATGTTCTTGAATCTTACGGCAAGAGAACTATCTTGGCGTACAACAATTCCATACTCCGTCTCTAAAGTATGAAAAGCATTGTCCAGATAACTACGCACAGTTTCTGGTCTCGCACCTGCTTGACTCATATCAAGTCGGATGACAGGTCGCTTCACCCATTCCTTCTCCATTTCCATTATCTTCAACCCCTCGAATAGTTCTTTCTTTCCTGTGAAGTAAGCTTCGAGAGTATCGACAAGCACCGACTTGCCAAAGCGGCGTGGGCGGCTTAGGTAATTATACTTCTTTCCTTCATTGGCAAGTTGCCAGATAATATCAGTCTTGTCAACATAAAGGTATCCTTCCTTTCTCATTTCCTCAAAAGACTGGATGCCTACGGGCAATCTTCTATTGTTTGTCTCTACCATAGCTATGGATTTTTGTTTCTTATTGCAAATATACAATGGTTTTTCCAAATATCCATGTTTTACCGCTCTTCTTTGAGTATAATTATGCCTTAATGCTTTCGTTTAAAGACAATAGCATTGACCGATCTGATAAATCATCAGATGTGCAGAAATTTCCTTTTTCTTATTAATCGGTGTTTTTTAAGACTTGATTATCGCTTAGTATATCTTGTATTCGGGATATCCAATATTCGCTTACACCAACTTGTTCGGCATAATCATCAAATTTCTTGACCACCTCTATCGTCTGCTCGATAATATTGGCAGGGTTCTTTATGTCCTGTGCCTTGGCAAAATCAATCAAGTCTTTCCTTGTTATATTATTGCGCTTACCGCGAACTGACAACTCATGGTTACGGAAGAAACGAGAATCAGGGTCAATAGAGAAAATCAAATCGTATGCAGGCGAAATGTGCCACTCACCATTTGGATACATAAGAAAAGAAAAATTCTTAGTATGGTCGTCCACATTCCCAGCAAGTATATTAAACACCATTCTTCTGTATTGTTGTGTCTGTTCTTCTGCAGTAAGGTTTATCTTTCTACCGATAACAAAAAGATCTTCGTATGTATCTGCAAACGAACTCATTGCAGCCATTGTCTGAGTATGTATTCTGATTCCGTCTACTCTGTCGAATCGTTGAGTGAGGAAGTTCTGTGTGCCTTCAATCTCTACTAATTTTGACGGCATCATATCTATACCACAATCCCTTGCCATCATATAGTAAGCCATTTCAATCTTTGTGAATGGAAAATCATCAGGCTTACCTGTATCAAATTTTAATAAATAATGTTTGAAGCTTTGCGGTAAGTCAGCCTGACCTGATCGAATAACGCCAGTAGTTTCGTCAATGGCTATAATTGCTTTAGGACGTTGTCCTCCTGCTGAAGTACCTACTTTATAGAGGTCCTCAATAATCAGCCCGTTGCTCATATCTATGGATACATTCTGTCTGTCATTGAATATTCTGTTTGCCAATTCGTATAACGAAGATAGTTTGATATCAGTAGAAGTATCTTCTTTAATATGAGCAGGCTGAAACTCAAATGCCCCCATAGCCCGCTTGCCTATAAAGGAAAGTCTATCTACAGTATTAATTTGACGAGTGTGCAGATTGTTCGCTTCGAGCCATTTCTGAAAAACAACATTTCCCCAATGGTCTGGCAGAGAATCGGCTATAAATTCCGGAAGACCATAATATGGCTTTTCCTTATTACCAGAAACGGGGAATCCTCTTTGCACAATAGCAGAACTTAACGGAGCGACAAGAGGAGCGATATCAAGACCGTTATTTATAAAATCCCTATCAAACTGAAACGAAGAACATCCTCGTTTATCGTCCCATGACAATAAACCGACATTCTTTCCCCAAATGCTTACTTGCACAATATTATCTCTCATGTCTTACCCTTTCTTTCTTGTCTTTTGCTTTTGCTATTTGAGTAGGCAACACCGGCAATGGGGGCAGCAACTTTTCTGCCTCGGCAATAAAACCAATACTCCTCAGCAATGACAAGATAGTGCCAAAGCCTATATTGCCTACCTCGCCTTTTTCAAATTGGCTGATGGTGAATATACTCACACCCGACTTTACAGCAACCTCCTTCTGAGTGAGATTGCTGAAGAGCCGATATTCTTTAAACCTACCGCCAAGTTCGGAGATGATTTCTTTATTCGACTTAGCCTCAATGCCATATTCTGTAATCATACGGCAAATATAGATATTTCTTTATTTACAACCAAATACCGACATAAATATTTAAATATCTTTAGTTAAATATGCTATTTAGACTATAAATCAATACCTTTGTCCACAAAACAATAAAAATGGGAAAAATACAGAAACTTTTGGCAGGAATATTTTGCGGTGGCTTAATAGGTGCAGCCATTGCAGTATTAATAGCATAACAAAGACGAAAAGAAAGCCTTGCAACTATATGAAGAACTGCAAAGACGCAAAGCCATGTTCTATCTGCCATAAGAAACGGCTATGGCACTAACGTTGTTGAGCAAATAGCAAAGTTATAGTCAGTTGTAAACAAAGGTTAAATAATAGCTATTTTATTGCAAATCATTTGGTTTATAAAATAAACTAAGCTAAATTTGCAACCGTAATCATCAGTGTTAGAAGAGAATAATGCTGGCTAAAGCAAGTGAGAGTCGACCTCCTTGCTTCTCTTTTTCCAAAGATGGTTTATAAAATAAACTAAGTATTTAACCTGGCACATTGCGCTTGATATAGGCAATAAGTGTGTCGCAATAAAGTAAGAAAAAATGGAAGAGAAGAAGATTTCGGAGCAGGAGAGTCTTGAGCTTATCACTCGAATGATAAATCAGACAAAGAAGGATTTGTCTGTAGGCAATGGTGACAGTTTCCTTATGTGGGGCTACCTTAGTGCAGCAATATCGTTGGCAGTAATCGTCATGCTGCTCGCAACCAACGACCCAAGATTTGCTTGGCTGTACATGGTCATACCTATAGCAGGATTCACAGCCTCAGGCATAAAGACCTACATGGCAAAGCGCAAGAGTCATGTGGCAAGCACTTATGCAAGCAATACTATAAATAATGTGTGGGCTATTATTAGTGCCGTGTTTGCAGCCTACGCCATTAGCTGCCTTTTACATTTCGGAGAAGTAAGGAGTTGGAATGGAATGTTTTTGTTGGGTATGTTGTTGCCGGGTATAGGCACATACACCACTGGCGTGATACTTAAGGAGAAGTCGATACAGATGTGCGGACTTCTTGGTGTAGTGATTGGCACAGGACTGCTTCGCGACTATGTTTGTGGTGAACAAGTTATCAGTATTATGCAGATGGGACAGATGGTCTTGTCCTTTGTCATTACCCTTATCATCCCCGGACATATCCTTAACTTCAAAGCAAAAAAGCAACAATAATGAAAGAGTTGGATCCATTACTCCATAGCCAGTTGCGTCTTGCCGTAATGTCGATTCTGCTGAATGTAGAGGAAGCAGACTTCAACTATATCAAGGAAAAGACAGAATCGACGTCAGGCAACCTTAGTGTACAGTTGGACAAACTGGTCACAGCAGGCTATATATCAAAGACTACAGATGGCTCGGGCGTAAAACCCCGAACCATCTGCAAGATGACAGACACGGGGCGCAATGCCATGATGAAATATGTGGAGGCATTGAAGACGTATTTTGCAGGGTTATAATAAGCGGTTGTAGAATGCAAAATGTACTTATATGATATTCGTATTTGACATTATTCTATAAATGCCAAATACGATATTAAAAAGCTTGTATGTTTCAATAAAAAATTGTATCTTTGTTGCGGAAAATCTATGAAAATCCGCAATACTGTTGCGGAAAATCTATGAAAATCCGCAATATAAACAAATAAACACATGATGTATGATTGAACGTATATGCCATATTGACAATGAGTTAGAGGATAGTATATTCTTGTTTGGTGCCCGTCAGACTGGAAAAAGTACTTTTTTGCGTCAGAAATTTCCAGACAGTATATACATTGACTTGTTGGATACAACTTTAAAGGGGCGTTTCAGTCGTCGGCCTTCTCTGCTTTATGAGATGCTTTCTGACAAGGAAGTAGGGACGCTTGTTATTATAGATGAGATACCTGAAGTGCCTGAGTTGCTTAATGAAGTTCATCGTTTGATGTCAGAGAAAGGGCTTGTGTTTATTCTGTGTGGTTCAAGCGCCAAAAAATTGAAACGTAAAGGCTATAATACATTGGGAGGCAGAGCGTATCCTGTATATCTATTTCCTTTTGTGAGTGCTGAGATTCCCGACTTCGATTTACAACAAGCTATCAATTATGGGATGTTGCCACCGCATTATTTGGCAAAGAATCCGCATCGTCGTCTATCTGCATATATTGATGTTTATCTTAAAGAAGAAATTAAGGAAGAGGCTCTTGTAAGGAATCTAAATACTTTTCAGCGTTTTCTGGAGGTTGCGGCATTAACAGATGGCGAAATGATAAATAACAATAATATAGCTCAAGATTGTGGTGTAAGTGCCAATACTGTTGGTAACTATTTTGATATATTGGAGGACACTCTTTTAGGATTCCGTGTACCTGCTTATACCAAAACAATGAAACGCAGATTAGTGCAGGCTCCTCGATTCTATTATTTTGATATAGGTGTAGCCAATCATTTATTGCATCGTAAGGAATTGGTGAGAGGCACGGCTGAGTATGGTCATGCATTCGAACACCTTGTAATTCAAGAGCTAAGAGCTTGGCTCAGTTATAAGGAAAGTATGGAACAATTGAGTTATTGGAGGGCTTATACTGGTCAAGAGGTGGATGCTGTGATTGGTGATGCAAGAGTAGCAATAGAGATAAAATCTGTAGAGGAGGTACTGCCAAGGCATTTAAAAGGTCTTAAAACTTTCGCCTCTGATTATCCTGAAAGCAAACTGTTGATAGTTTCGTTAGATCCTATCAACAGAAAGATGGGAGATGTAGAGTGTATCTATATCATTGATTTTTTCAGAAGACTTTGGAGCGAAGGTATATGATAATCTGTAGTACACAAAGGTAACATATAATATAATGTGAAAATTATGAAGATACTTCCATACATCGGTTTCTGCTTTCTCATGCTTTGTGCATTGTGTACAGGCATCAACAGCTATAACAGAACTAAAGGCTTGATAGCGCAAGACGTTAATCGTGCATTGGAGCAAGTGCTTGCGAAGATGCCTGACAATGTGGTCACTACTGATACCATACGTTGCTATCGCAACTGCCTCACCATTGCCGAATTGAAAGATACGGCAGGTATTGCCATGCGTACTGTGCGTAGGGATGGACGCTTGGAAACAAAGCTTGTGGCTGAGGCTAACTGTAGTTTTGCCACTACATTCATAATGTCCGACCAGAAGGCTTCGGGCTCTATATTGTTTGTTGGAATGCTGTGGCTATTGGGCAGTCTGTGGTACGTCAGGAGGAATAGGCCAGAGCTGATAGTGCAAGGTCTGTCGTATGGAGGTATAGTATACAATAACGACAAGTTCATGACGCAATCGGGCGAGCAGATTCATCTTACACCTATGCAGCATTCCTTGCTCAAGATGTTCATAACCGCCAACACTCATACACTATCCAAACAGGAGATTTGCGACCGGTTATGGCCCAAGAAGCCTGATGCCAATGATACGCTCTACACTCTCATAAAACGCATAAAACCTATAGTAGAGACTCATAGCACGCTGAAGATAGAGTCGGACAGAGGCAGGAGCTATAGCTTGAAACTCAAATAGATAGGATCGTTGTCAGCCAATTGTCAGGGAAATGTCAGCCTGAATAATTGGCTTTATTGCAAGGAGAATATAAATTTGCACCAAAAACAAAAAAACATGGTGCAAATGAAACGATTGATAACACTTTCTATTATTCTCTTTTCCACATTCTGTGCTTATGCTCAGGATGTGGAGAAGACTATTACGCTCGACGAAGTGACGGTAAAAGCTGCCAAGGTTGTGAACAAGGCAGACGGTATGATAATTTATCCTACCGATGCTCAGAAGCAAGCTTCTAACAATGGCTACAGCATTCTTGAGAAACTCACACTTGCCAATCTTCGTATCGACAACATCAGCCATTCTATTACTGCCATCGACAATAGGGGAGGAGTTCAAATTAGAATAAATGGTATTGTGGTTGGCAAACCGGAGATGTTGGCTCTCAATCCAAAGGACATCTCCAAGATAGACTTCATCAACAATCCCGGCGTTCGTTATGGTGACGACATAGCATATGTTATAGATATCGTAACACGCAGGAACGGGAGCGGATATACCGTTGGCACGGACCTTACATCGGCGCTTACCACGTTGCAGGGCGATGACATGGTTTATGGTAAATGGAACAAGGGCAAGAGCGAATTATCGTTTTCGTATGACGTGAGCGGGTATAAAACCAAAGGCGAAAAGAGCAAGCAGACGGCAGATTACACCTTGACAGACGGCAGTATCTATACTATAGAACGAAACGATGTGGAGTCGCTTTGTAAAACCATATCGCATAATGCAAAACTTACCTATAACTGGTCAGACTCAACGGAAACAGTCTTTCAGGCATCATTGAATGGAGCATTCAACAACACTCCTGACAATTATACTGTTAAGGACATTGTGGACGGCACTCGTCAATATAGAGCAACCAGTAGAGCGAAAGACAAGAGTTATTCGCCCGTATTGGATATATATTTCTTCCGTCAGCTCACCCCATGTCAGTCTCTTACCGCAAATGCTGTAGCTACATATATCTCCACACAAACAAGCAGTTATTATGACGAGGGCACATCTTATAAATATAATGTGGATGGCAATACGACTTCTCTGCTTACTGAGATAATCTATGAGAACCGACTGAAGCCATTCACTTTCTCTACTGGCTTGAATAACAGTTATAAGTACATCAAGAACGATTATCTTGGTGATGCTTCGTCTTTGACCAAGACCAACAACAACCGCTTATATGCCTTTGCCGAAATCAAGGGCATGCTCCAACCGTTTAGCTACACATTAGGTGTGGGCGCAAGTTATATCCATTACACTCAGAACGGACACAGATACAACTTCTGGACTTTCCACCCAAAGGCATCTCTGACATATCAGATTAGTAATAGCATGCAGCTGAGCTATACTTTTGGGATGCAGGACAAAGTCTCGCGTATAGCTATGACGAGTGATGCTACGATTCGCACAAATAGTATGGAATGGACTGTAGGTAATCCAGACCTGAAACCTTCGCACGATATTGAGCATCGCCTACATGTTTCATACAACACAAGTCGCTTGCAGACCTTCGTTGAAGGTTATTATAAACAATGTCTAAAACCGAACATGGCTCACTATGAGCGAACTGACGGCAATAAGTTTCTTTATACCCAAATAAACCAAAAGGAGATAGACGCGCTGGATGTCTATGCATATGCAAGCTATTGGCTCTTGCCCGAAAAGCTCCAAATTGCAGCCAATGGAGGAATATATAGATGCTTCAATTTCGGCTACGACTATACACATTGCTACACCTCATGGTTTTATGCAAGCAGCATCACGGCTTATCTCGGTAAATTTACGTTGCAAGGCTATGTTGACAACGGCAATCGGTTCTTGGAGGGTGAATCGAAAGGCTACAACGGAGCTTATTCAGTACTGAAAGCATCCTACACATGGCGCGACTTGCAATTCTCTTTATCATGGGCAAATCCATTCAAGAGCAACTACAAGTCGTACGAGAATGAATTGCTCAACCGCAATATCTATAAGCATACTGTAGGCTACTCAAAGGCCAACGGCAATCTGATCTCCTTGAATATCTCATGGCGACTGAGCCGAGGCAGCAAGCATAAGTCGGCGGAAAAGAGAATAAACCTGTGCGATACGGATAATGGTATTATAAAATAAAAGCCAATTCATCACAATAGCAGTCTAAGCCAGAGTAGATGAGAAGTATGATAGGCAGTTGCTTTTTTCATAAACGCAACAATATTTATAATGTCAGTTTTATGTATGCACGGTCGTCGAAGCTGACATTGCCTTCTATTAATCCCTTGGTGGCAACAAATTCGCCAATGTTTTGTGGGTCTGTGGCAAGATGTAGTGCCAGGGCTTCTTCGCTTTCTTTTAGTGTTGGTAGCAGAGTAGGGTAGCCGTCAGATGCAAGCACAACGGAATGTGATGCCTTAACAATGCGAGTGCCAGACATATATATTTGTGTTCCGTCAATTACGGCATACTGTCGGTTTTGTCCTTCGAGCATAGCCTTTATCAGTTGAGGCTCAATAGTGCGTCGGGCTTCTTTAGGCGACATCCCGTTCTTTATCAACGTGGCGCGCTGCATGGCAATCTCTTGCTCGTAAGGCTTGGAGTTGTCGTAATACGCTCCGTCTATTATAGCTTGGCAGTCGCCCACCATCCAAACCTCTTTTCTACTTTTGCTATATATAATGGCAGAAGCTGTGAGGCGTTCCTCAGGATGCTCAGCCATACGTTCGGTTATGCCACGCTTATTATATTCTTCAGCAATGCGAATCGTTATGCCACGGCAAAAGTCGTCCATGGTATAGTCGGCCGGCATCTGCTTGATATACTCGCTTATGAGCATCATGGCAAAGCGTCCGTTCTTCATCGAAGGGTCAAGCCTTGTAGGTGTCTTGCTTGTGCTGCCATCTATAACAGCAGCAAAGTCATTGCTAACGACGATACCGTCCTCGCAGTCGTCAGCTGCATGCTTACCGCAAATAAAATGTTCTGTTATGATCATATGCTCTTTCCTATCTGATGTGCTCCACGTAAGACAAGGAGCTTGTGGTTCTCACGCTTGCTCCATTCTGTCAAATCGTCAATTAATTGTCTGTGTATCATAATAGTTATATCATTTATTCTTACTGCAAAGATAACGATATTTATCTAAAGCATAGGCAAAATCATACGTCCAGTTTGTAATTGGACAAATTGTGCAGTTCCTGACTGCACAGTTATGGCGTTCTCCTGTTCCAATCCTATTTGTGCAGTTTCTGACTGCACAAATTTGTCTGTCATATATTTTCTTATAGTTGCAGCAAATGTTTCTGAAGAATATTCATCATAAAACATCACCATGTTATAAAGATTTCTCTTGCTAAATCCCTTAATATCAGGGCGCTTTGAGCGAATATATTCAGACAGTTGGGATACGACTTTACTTCCCCATTCTTCTCTTTTCAGTTTCTTTGAAACATAACCACCAACATACCATGCACAAAGTAGAGATTGTTCGTTGATAGTACGTGACGCTTTGCTCCTATGCTGAACAATTATATTAACTACTTCCGTAAATTCTTGCTCTTGGGTAGCGTTTGCCAAATCCTTATTAATGCTCATAATTCTTATTATGCTTCCTGAGATTTATTGAATATAAAGCGGCAGATACGTTTGGCTGCTTTCTGATTTGCAGTTTCTATATCATCCTTGCCCCATTTATCTGATGTATATGAAGAAAGTGCAGATGCTATGCCAAATCGACTACCGACATAACCTTTCTTGTCTTGTACAAGAGTACCTTTCTTTGTTTTAAACCAATCCATGCCAATATGCTTGTTGATATCTTCTTCAAGCAGAATCTTATTGCCAAGCAAGTTTGCCATATCGTCAAATTCCTCTTTGGTCATTCCAGCATCATCACGTATGGCATCTATATTATGGCCACTGGCGGGCATAATATGTTCTACGTTTACTTTATCGGGCGTGAAATCAAAAGACAATCCATGTTCCTTTGCATAGATGTACTCATTGAGGTATACCAAGATGTTTCTGTCATATTCCTTGAGGTCGGCAATTACGTCTTCTTCTTTCCATGTAGCAGAGATATGCGCATCGAAATCTGCTATGATAGCTTCTATCGGATATGATGGGTTTACTAATTTGAAGTTCTCGTTGAACAAGAATGTTTTGAAATAGCGTGAGGAGAAACCGAAATCACTTACTTCAAGAAGAGCAAATAGCCTTAGCATACATTCCATTATTGGGGTAACATCTTGCTCAGAAAGATTATCTTCAGACACTCTGAATAGATAAGATATGAGAAAGAGTTTGAAGTTCTCATTAAACTTTAATAGCAACTTGGTAATTGGATATCCTTGTATTAAATTCCAAATATTCAAAATCCTGCTAAATTTATTACATATTTCCATCGGGTCATCCAATAAGGACGGCTTAATTACAGTATAGTACTATCTTACACCAGGTGTATTCAACTGTCCCTCTTCATATTCTTTCTTGTCGGCACGGTTTATATACATAAACTGCTGAAGTACACTATCTATATTGACCACCTTCTTTTGTGCTAATTCATCTGCTTGCCGTATAATTGGCTCCCATATACTCTTGAAATCAACTCCATCGGGGGCGTTAGAGAATAGCTGTGCTGATATAATGTCGGCATCAGACAACGGCATACCTGTAGAGTTTAATGAATTGAACATTGTTATGGCCTGTTCAATTTGCCAGCTTTTAATCTCAATAATCTGGCACTTGTTCAAGAAGCCATTTGCCAACACATCCAAATTGGACTCTTGGTAAGTATGAAGTTTCTCGTAAAAAGATTTGAAGTTCCTAAAGAAATTTGTATACTTATTATCCTTTTGTTTTCGAGGAAATTTATATACAGCTTTCTCTGCATCTGCGAAAGTCCGAGCTTCAATGATATTTTTCAATTCATTCTTATACAATTCATTGATAGACACATTCTCCAAGATTTTTACGCCTTTTGCTTTGTTCCAATCCTTTTCTATTTCTATCTGTTTTCTTACATCAGCACGGTATAAAATCTCAAAAATGTAGTCTAAACTTTGTTGTAAACTTCTTTTCAAACCTGCCGCTTCCTCTGTGTCTGCCATTGAACTCAACACTTCTGTTATACGCAGGTGCATAGCTTTAAGCAAAAGTAAAAATGTAGTTGTCCTTTGCTGTCCATCTATAAGATTTAAATATCCGTCTTGTGAGCAATCAATAATGATCGTGCCGAAGAAATATGGATCTTCAGCATCTTGGGCTATGTATGCTTCTACATCTTGCCATAGTTTATCGCAATTCGTTGTATTCCATGAATATGCTCTTTGGTATTCTGGAATACGAAATATATCTGTTTTTCTTAGATATACTCCAATAGTTTGGAGTTTGGGTTCTATTTCTTTAGCCATATGTATTCTATTGTTTTATGTAATATATATGGCAAAGATAATCAAAGTACGTGAGAACACTTTATAAATATGTTGAAAAATGTCTGACAAGTTGTTTTATTATCCGAATTTTGCCAAAAACACCATAAAGGGATGGTCAATAATTTTGGTTGTTGCTGTAGGATGCGAAGTGGCATCCTTTGCTAATAATTGGTTGGGAATGTGTGGTATGTTCTTAATTGGAGTCTTATGTGCTCATATCATAGCTTGTATCATAAAATATTGTATGACCAATAAATGATTTAAGAATTCAAAATCGGGAAATGATGTTATTCCCATTTCTTGTTTATTGAGACTTGTTATATCAATGTTTTTTCCTAACTTTGTCACATATCTTATATAATAAATGACTATATAAACGAATAAGTAATGGGGCAATAGATTGCCTCTATTTAGCTTTCATTGTATAATTTATATGTGAGACTTATTCTTTATTTGGTTTTTCACGGTAGATGTCCCATAATTTGAAACAACTTTATGCTATCTTTGCAATTGAAAAAACAAAATTAAATGAAGACATCAGAACTCTTTAAAGAATACATTTGGCTTATTGATTTACTGAAAACATATGGTGGAATAACATTTGAGGAAATCAATGAGAAATGGGTACAGACCGAGATGAGCGGTGGTGTGGAGATGGCACGTTCTACATTCAATCGCCATAAGGATGCCATTGAGGATATCTTTGGTATATACATAGAATGTGACCGCTCTAATGGCTATGTCTATTATATAGGTAATGCAAAAGTTTTGGATGATGACACTATTCAGACATGGATGCTTTCAACTCTTAGTATAAGCAACAAGATACACGAGAATAAATCATTGTATGATAGAGTGTTGTTTGAAAATGCACCTGAGAATGACTCTATATTTGATGGTCTGATAGAAGGAATGAGAAAGAATTTGAAAATAGACATTGGTTATCAAAAATATGATATAGAAACAACTCCACATGTTATTATCGAGCCTTATTGCTTGAAGATGTTTCACCGACGTTGGTATGTGCTTGGACAGCTGTACAAGAAGAAAAACGGAAGGGAAAAGTCAACCTTTTCTTTGTTCTCATTGGATAAAATTGTATCTTTGAAATTGTTGGAAGAGAAATTCATATTGCCAAAGGATTTTGACGTTGAGGCTTATTTTTCCAATTATTTCGGGGTGATTGTATTTGACGGAACAAGGGCCGAAAGGGTTGTGTTAAGGGTATATGGCAATGAAGCTAAAGATATGAAATATCGTCCATTGCATCATAGTCAGAAATGCTTAAAGGAATGTGACAATAGTGTGGACTTTGAATTCTTTCTGTGTCCAACTACTGATTTCCGTGATTATATCATTGGACGGGGAACCAGACTGAAGGTGATTACACCAAAATGGCTTGCTGATGAGATTAGATACAAGCATATGGAAGCGGCAAAAGCCTATTCGGAAGATAAATAACGACTAATAATAATTTAAATAATACTGCTATGGAAGAAAATGTAAAGAAAGAGTTAGGTTCTGACGTGAACAGACGTAAGTTTGTTCTCGTCACCAATCCTAATGCCAAATTCGAAGACTATGGTTGGACAAAGGAATTTGTTGAAGATATGCTTTATATTGAGGCATACGAACCAGACAATGAATGGATGAGCGACCCTGAGATATTGAATAATCTTGGTATCGTGTTTTGTGATGGAATAGGGGCTGATATAGATATGGAACGTGCAATAAAGTATTATACAAAGGCTGCTGAACTTGGTGATGATTTGGCAAAATCGAATCTTGCTGACATATATAGAAAAGGTACTAATGGTGTGATAAAAGATACGAAAAAAGCCTTTGACTTATATCAGAGTTGTCATATTCCTTATGCCTATTATCGTGTTGGCGAAGCCTTGGAGTTTGGACGTGGAGTAGAGAAGAATGTAGAAAAGGCAAAGCAATATTATCGTGTAGCTTACAGAGAAGGCCATCCTTTAGCAAGAAGAAAATTGCAGACGCTGAATTTCTTGGATTGATACTCTATTATTGTTGATATAGAGGATGTTGTTGTTACATTTATGGCAGCTTGCTAAGGCTTATATGTAGATATTGTTGACATAGGTAGTGTAAACAGATATGTGACACATTTCTGTTTACGCTACCTATAGGTATTATTCTGCCAGCAAAAACTTATATACCGGTACCACCTCAATATCCCTCCCAAGTTCGGCTGATGGTATTGTCTCTTCTTGGTCGTAAGTTATTATCATGCTTTTCTTTGCATTAAGGAACTTTCCTACTTTTTGCAGTGCAGAGATTTCTCTGTTTCGTGTTGCATCCTCTGTCATACGATAAGATACCTGAACAAGCAATCCGTCTTTAGGAACACAGAAGTCAACCTCCATGTTTTTGTTGTAATAATACAAGTCGTCGCCATACATCTTGTAAAGTTGTATAGCCACAATATTCTCCAACAACTTAGTCTCTGGCTGGAAGAGAAACAGGTTCAGAATACCGTTGTCGTAGAAATAATGTTTCTTTATCGTCTCACGTTCGGTGATAGAATCGGTGAAGGAGCTGATACTGAATGTAAGAAATGATTCGTGAAGATAGTCGAGATATGAAGCAATGGTTTCTCTTGCTATTTTTGTTCCGTCTCCTTGTAGTATGTTTTGCAGACGTTTTATGGCAGTAGGTTGCATTACGCTGTCTGCCAATTTCCTTATAAGCAAGCGAAGACTGCGCTCATTCCTTACACCTTTTCTTATAACGATGTCTGAGTACAGAATTTTTTGATAAAGCGACTGAAGCCACGACTTCTTGTCTTGCATGTTGAAAACCTCCGACAGTCCGCCATAGTAGAAATAATCGGAAAACAGTCTTAATACATCATTCTTTATAGGCGACAGTTCCCAGAATTTCGTAAGATGCACATGTCGGTATTCCAGATATTCCTCGAAAGAGAAGGGATGTATCTCCTTTGTCAGATATCTTCCCCCCAATGTAGAGCTTATCTCGCGACTAAGCATGTGGGCATTGCTTCCGGTGATGTATACACGATACTTCTCGTCTGCTAATCGGCGGGCAAAGTGCTCCCAACCTTCGACGTTCTGTATTTCATCGAGGAAGATGATAGGTTGATGACTGAACATTTCACGGTAAGCCTCAAGTATAAGGTGCAACTCTTCCTTGCGGATGTCGATGATACGTTCGTCCTCAAAATTGATAAACAAGATTTCTTCCAATGAATGTCCTTGCGCTACAAGGTCGTGTATCTTTTGATAAAGCATGTACGACTTGCCTGCACGACGAATGCCTATTAACACATAGTTTGCATTTTCCTCCAAACTTATGTTGCGTCCTTGTAGTTTCACTTTGCCCACAAATTCCTGCTGCCAAAGTATGATTTGCTTTATAACATTCTTGTCCATAATCTTTGCATTTATACTGTTCTAATTGCAAAGATAGCATAAATAAATGATATAAACAGCATCTTTTCCGTAAAGATGCAGTCTATACACTACATATTTTTACTAAAACATGCAGTCTATACACTGCATAATTCCATTGAAATATGCAGTGTATAGACTGCATCCCTTGCTATGCTGCTTGCTTTTTCAGCCTATGCTGCACCCAAAGGAAGGCTGGAATTAGGAATATATCTGCCATAATCCAGGCTACGGGGTCGCCTAAGCAGACACCAGTCCAAGTCAGGGCTGGGACGAGCCAGAGGCTTACGCCACAGCGGGCAATCATTTCCATGACACCACTAAGCATTGAAAGGTTGCTGAAACCGAGTCCTTGAATAGAGTAGCGCAGTATGGTTAGCAATCCGAGAGCAGGGTAGAAGTAGTTGGCAATGCGCATGAACTGTGCAGCACGACTTACTACCTCAGCCTCACCACTGTCTACAAATAGGCGCATCATCCAGTCGGCAAAGGGATAAATTACGGCGAAGGTGAAGACGAAGTATACCAGCATAAGGCAGATAGCATCCTTCACTCCCTTGGAGATACGACTCATTTGGCGTGCGCCAAGGTTCTGTCCGCAATAGGTAGCCATAGCCACTCCGATGTTCTCGAATACACAAGTGAAGAGATATTTAATTCGCATTGAGGCAGTAAAGGCAGCCACGCATGTGGTGCCGAGGGCATTGTTGGCACTCTGAAGCATAATGATGCCAATGCCGGTGATGGAGAATTGCAGACCCATAGGCACACCATTATTCAGCAGAATACTTGTACGCTTGTTGTCAAAGCGTCGTTCGTCGCCATGAGGAATGAGCAGTTGCATGCGCTTGCGTATGTACCATACGCATAACATAACCGAAAGGGCTTGCGACAACCATGTGGCGATGCCTGCTCCGGCTACACCCATACCGCAACCGAGTATGAGCACAATGTCGAGCAGAATGTTGACAACGGCAGATGTGATGAGAAAATAGAACGGTTGACGCGAATTGCCGAGGGCACGTATCTGACCAGAGAAGAGATTGAAGCCGAACGTGAAGGGTATGGCGGCAAATTGCGACATAAGGAATATGTAGGCATCGTGGAATATGTCGGCAGGGGTGTTGACCAATTGCAGGATTCTGTGACAGAACATAAGCGATAGAAGTGTTACAACTGTTGCAATGACAGCTGATATTCTTACGGCATTGGCTACATAAATGCGCATCTTATGATAGTCCTTTGCGCCGAACGCCTGTGCTACGGGAATTGCAAATCCTGCACAAGCTCCGTTGCAGAATCCCATGACAAGAAACATTATCGACGACGATGCACCCACAGCTGCCAGCGCACCAACGCCAATCCATCTGCCTACGATGGCGGCATCAATCACGAGATACATCTGTTGCAGAATGTAGCCCAATATGAGTGGCAGGGCAAACTTGCAGATCTGGCGCAGTGGCGAGCCTACAGTCATATCGCTGACTGACGCAGACTTTGAAGATGCAGAATGCGCCTGTACTTTGTTTTTCTCAGTTTTCATATTTCTTTTATAGTTATCCTTTAAACAATAAATATCTGTATGTATATTCTGCCCCTTCCGCCTGCATAAATGCAAGGCGAAGGGGTAGCCTTTGCTATAGGAATTGTATGATGATGTAGCCTACTCCTATTGATACAAACGTAGTGATGAAGCCTGCCAGCTGGAACGAATGGTTGATGACAAACCTGCCGATACGTGTAGAACCCGTGCGGTCGAAGTTGATGGCTGCGACGGTGGTGGGATAGTTAGGCAGGAAGAAATAGCCGTTGACAGCAGGGAACATGGCAACGAGTGCCAGTGGCGAGATGCCCAGTCCTATGCCCAACGGGTAAAGCGTGCGCACCGTGGCAGCCTGCGAGAACAGCATGATAGCCATGATGAAGAGGGCAATGGCAAAAAGGAACGGATATTGGGTGATAATGTTGGCTATGTGACCCTTGAAGAATTCCAGGTTGCCGTTGAAGAAAGTGTCGCCCATCCATGCAATGCCGAATATGGCAACCAGGGCGTTTATGCCCGCAGCAAATACGTTGCCCTTCACGGCATCCTGCACGTTGGCCTTGCTCACAAGCAGGATGAGGGCTGCGGTAGACATCATTATGATCTCGATAATCTCCGGCATGCTGACGTGATGCAGTTCGCCATTGAGCATGAACGACGGACGCAGCGACGGCGCACTACCGAATACTACTACCAGCAACACGCCCATTAGAAAAGCCATCACAGCATACTTGGCGTGCGGATCGGGATTCTTTATCATGTTGTCGATGAGCTTGCTGTCCTTCTCGGGATTGATTATGCCCTGACGTACACGCTCCTGGTATATCTCGTCCTCGTTCAGTTCCTTACCCACGCGGTTCTGTACAAAGGCAGCTACGAGTATGGCTATGAGCGAAGCGGGAATGCAGACAATCAGGATGTGCTTCAGTTCGATGCCGGCTCCGCCCAGAAGGTCGGTGCTTATGACTGCGGCTGTAGCTGCAGAGACCGGACTTCCGGTTATGCCCAACGATGCCGATATGGTGGCAACGCTCAACGGGCGCTCAGGACGAATCTTTGAGTTGGTGGCAATCTCTGAAATGATAGGCAGGAGCGAATAGCTTGTGTGTGCAGTTCCTGCTACCAGACAGAAGAGCCATGTGGTGAGCGGACCGAAATAGGTGATGTGTGTGGGATGCTTGCGCAGGAATTTGGCTGCCAAACCTACAAGATAGTCAAGTCCGCCAGCTGCCTGCAATGTGGCAGCTGCCGTTATCACCGACACGATGATAAGCATCACGTCGATAGGCAGATTGCCCGGCTTAAGTCCGAAGATGAAGACAAGAATGAAGACACCCACCATGCCGTAGATGCCGAGGCCGATGCCGCCTACGCGCGCACCTTTAAAGATGAGAGCCAGTACGATGGCAAATTGTAAAAGGATAATAGCTGTAGCCATAAAGGTTTTGTCTTAAGTATTATTTTTTTTCAGTTTTAGTAAATTCTATGGTGCAAATTTACGGTTTTTTCCTAAAATATGATTTTAATATTTCTGACAAAGATTTGTAAATTACGAATGAAATTGAAAAATCCTATTTATAGTGTCGATTTTTATTCTTACCTTTGCGTTATCGTATACCGCACCAATTGGTATGCCCCACATATTTAATATATATACACTATGCATACAAGAGAAGAAAAACTCAAGGCTTTCGGACGTCTGCTGGATGTGCTCGACGAGTTGCGCGAGAAATGTCCGTGGGACCGCAAGCAGACCAACGAGTCGCTTCGCCCCAACACCATAGAAGAGACATTCGAACTGTGCGACGCCCTGCTTAAGGACGACGAGCCTAATATCTGCAAGGAATTGGGCGACGTGTTGCTGCACGTATGCTTCTATGCCCGTATAGGTCAGGAGAAACAACAGTTTGACATGGCAGACGTCTGCAACAAGCTTGTCGACAAACTCATATTCCGCCATCCTCACGTATATCACCCGTCGCAAGTAGGAGCGCCCGAACCCAAGCCGTTGCCTTATGGCGAGAAGGAGGAAGAGCGCGACAATTCGGAAGAGGTGAAGACCGCACAGCAGGTGATAGAGAACTGGGAACAGATAAAACTGCGTGAGAAGGACGGCAACAAGCGTGTGTTATCGGGTGTGCCCGACGCTCTGCCGGCACTCATCAAGGCTTATCGCATACAGGACAAGGCACGCAATGTAGGCTTCGACTGGGAGGACAAGGGCGACGTATGGGGCAAGGTGCGCGAGGAACTCGGCGAACTTGAGACTGAACTGCGCAAGGAAGACCGCGAGCATTCTACCGAAGAATTCGGCGACTTCCTCTTCTCGCTTATCAATGCCGCACGTCTGTACAAGATCAATCCCGACACCGCTCTTGAGAAAACCAACGCCAAATTCATACGCCGATTCAACTATATAGAGGAGCATTCGATACGCATAGGCAAGCCATTGAAGGATATGACGCTCGGCGAGATGGATGCGTTGTGGAACGAGGCAAAGGCTCAGGAAAAGTAATAATCAAACCGTTGTATCATGAACAAGTTGAAATTATTCTTGGCAGTGGCAATCGTAATGCTGGTTGCCGGCTGCAACGACAGAAAGCAGAAGCCGCAGACTGTTGACAATGACGATGTTGAAGTGGCTGACTCTACAGTGTATGGAGTGTGCGGCGACGGCACATCGATGCACTCAATGGAACTCATCACCGATGCAGGCGACACGCTGACATACACCATTCTTGATGCCGAGGCAGATATGGACGGCGGCATCACTGAAGGTATCGTGTCGAATGTAGAGGGAGGATTTATGGCTGGCGACAAGATGGCGGTGACCGGATTGAAGACAGCCGATGGCGAACTTGTTGCCACACGTGTTATCAACGTTACATCACTGTTGGGCCATTGGACCAGCATCGACCGCAACTTCATGATAGAGGAGGGCGGAACAGTACACTCGGAAGTGAAAGCCGAGACCAACCCGTGGACATCATGGAAGATTCTGAACGGACAACTGCTGCTCAATCGCGATACGTTCGACATCACATCGCTCAGTGCCGACTCGCTCTATCTCGAAAACCAGAAGGGCATATACATATACAAGCGTCAGAAGTAATTATCCGAACGTAAGAAAACAACAATTCAAGCGTCAGAAATAAAACAACAATGGAACCATTCAAAATCCATATACTCGGATGTGGCTCGGCTCTGCCCACCTTGCGCCATAATCCATCGTCGCAGGTGGTGGAGCTGCGCGGCAAGCAGTTTATGATTGACTGTGGCGAGGGTACGCAGACGCAGATGCGCCGCTCACGCATAGGATTCAACAAGATAGTGGCAATATTCATATCGCATATCCATGGCGACCACTGTTTCGGACTGATAGGCATGCTCTCATCGTTCGGTCTGTTGGGCCGTACAATGCCGCTTGCCATCTATGCGCCTAAGGACTTCAAGCCTGTGCTCGACATGCTTCTTGCCACATTCTGCACCGATTTCGACTACGAGATACAGTTTCATGCTGTCGACACAACCAAGCAACAGGTGGTGTACGAGGACCGAAGCCTTACGGTAGAGACTATTCCACTGAAGCATCGTGTGCCTACATGCGGCTATCTGTTTCGCGAGAAACCGACGCTGCCGCACATACGTCGTGACATGATTGATTTCTATGGTATACCCACATCGCAGATAAACAACATAAAGAACGGAGCTTCGTGGACGGACGAAGAGGGTAGGGAGGTGCCCAACTCACGACTCACGACTCCTGCTGACCCACCGCGTAGCTATGCTTACTGTAGCGACACGTGTTATCTGCCCGAACTTGCCGCACGCATTAGCGGTGTGACGTGTCTGTATCATGAGTCGACTTATGCAACAGATGATATCGAAAAGGCACAAAAATATTATCACACTACTGCGGCACAGGCTGCTACGGTGGCACGTGATGCACAGGTGGGCAAGTTGCTGCTTGGACATTACAGTTCGAAGTATGAGAATGAGGAGGTGTTGCTCAATGAAGCCAGTCAGGTGTTTGATGCTTCTGAATTGGCTAACGAGGGTATGGTTGTCACACTCTGATTAGCGAAAAATGTACATCGCCACATATTTATATATAAAACGATCTATTTATAAAACTGGATAAAAGGCTTATAAAAAATAGTACGTTTAAGCTTTGTTTTTATCCACTTAATCCGTATAAAAGTACGTTTGTGCCATATGTACAAAAAGTGTGTTTGTGGGGTAGAATGATTTTGTGTATATTTGCATTGTCAAATGACAAAGGAACACAAAAACATTTATTATAATAGCGGGCATGGTGAGATTTAAAGGCGAATTTTACCATGCCCATTTTCTTTTGTTTGTTTCTTTAGTGGTTGGCTTTATTTATTCTGGTTCTTCAGCAAATCGCGTATCTCGGTAAGCAAGATCTCTTCCTTAGTAGGTTTCGGTTCTTCAGGGGTAGCTTCTGATTGCTTCTGTTCCTCTTCCTTCTTCTTCAGACTTGCGAGTTTGTTGATGCCCTTGACAAGCATGAACACGCAGAAAGCAATGATGACAAAGTCGATGATAGTCTGAATGAATGTGCCGTAGTTGATGGTGGCAGCCTGCATGGTTTCGCCTGCAATATGTACCGACGGAAGTTCAAACTTCAAGTCACTGAAATTTACACCACCGATGAGCCAGCCAATAGGTGGCATAATGATGTCGTTGACGATTGAAGAAACTATCTTGCCAAATGCGCCACCGATGATTACACCGACAGCCATGTCTACCGCATTGCCCTTTACGGCAAATGCCTTGAACTCGTTAAGAATACTACTCATGGTTTTAAATTGTTTGTGTTTATATTAGTGTCGGTGCAAATTTAGCGAAAAAATCGTCAAAACCAATAATCCGCTGAATGTTTTTTTTCAGATAGAATTTCGCTTTTGTACAAACACGCTACCTATAATATATAATGTAGAGTCGGCAGTTATACAATGATGTATTATGTACGGATAAAATAATAGAATGCAATCAGCAGTTTGCCGAGTGTGTACTATTGGTTTTTGTGTGCGTTTTGCAAACTACATATTGCAATCGCTATAGTCAGAAAGGAAATAGTGATTATGTAATGAGATTTTTATATAAATTAATACTTTAATTGTCTTTCTTTTCAGAAAATAATTATTATCTTTGCAGCGAAATAAAAGGAGTAATCCTAACAAGTGTGGCGACATTCTTACGCTTCTATGTCTCATTAACAAGAAAAACGGACTTTGTTAATACATTTGTATGGTATAAGATACAAAATTAACCCTTTAAATAAAATAAAGTAAAATGATTAAAGTAGGTATTAACGGATTTGGTCGTATCGGCCGCTTCGTATTCCGCGCAGCTCAGACTCGCAACGACATTCAGATTGTAGGTATCAACGACCTTTGCCCGGTAGATTACTTGGCTTACATGCTCAAGTATGACACAATGCACGGTGCTTTCCAGGGTACAATCGAGGCTGACGTTGAGAAGAGCGAGCTCATCGTTAACGGCAACCACATTCGTGTAACTGCTGAGCGCAACCCTGCTGATTTGAAGTGGAACGAGGTTGAGGCTGAGTACGTAGTTGAGTCTACTGGTCTCTTCCTGACACAGGAGAAGGCTCAGGCTCATATCCAGGCTGGTGCTAAGTACGTAGTTATGTCTGCTCCTTCAAAGGATACAACTCCTATGTTCGTTTGCGGCGTAAACTTCGACAAGTACGAGAAGGGTACACAGTTCGTTTCTAACGCATCTTGCACAACAAACTGCTTGGCTCCTATCGCTAAGGTATTGAACGACAAGTTCGGTATCGAGAACGGTTTGATGACAACAGTTCACTCTACAACTGCTACACAGAAGACAGTTGACGGTCCTTCTTTGAAGGATTGGCGTGGTGGCCGTGCTGCTGCTGGCAACATCATCCCTTCTTCTACAGGTGCTGCTAAGGCTGTAGGTAAGGTAATTCCTGAGCTCAACGGCAAGCTGACTGGTATCTCTATGCGTGTTCCGACTCTCGACGTTTCTGTAGTTGACCTCACAGTTAACCTCAAGAACGCTGCTACTAAGGAGCAGATCTGCGCTGCAATGAAGGAGGCTTCTGAGGGCGAGCTCAAGGGTGTACTCGGCTACACAGAGGACGCTGTAGTTTCTTCTGATTTCCTCGGCTGCACTTTGACTTCTATCTTCGACGCAAACGCAGGTGTTTACCTCACAGACAAGTTCGTTAAGGTAGTTTCTTGGTACGACAACGAGATCGGTTACTCTAACAAGGTTCTCGAGCTCATCGCACACATGAAGAAGGTTAACGGTTAATTCAATTGACCCATAAACCATAAAATAAAGACCGCGAGGCATTTTGCCCTGCGGTCTTTTTTTTGCTTAAATATTTGGGGTGTAAGATTTTTTTTGTAAGTTTGTACTTTGAAGCTAAAGCAAATATAAATCTGTAATGTCCAGCAAAGCTATAGACAATATGCAAAACCAGAAAATGATAACCATACTCGGACCAACTGCAAGCGGAAAGACTTCGGTTGCGGCTGCTCTTGCATTGCGCACCGGTGGTGAGATAATAAGTGCCGACTCGCGCCAGGTGTATCGTCGTATGGATATCGGTACGGGCAAGGACTTGGCCGACTATACTATCGGCGACGTCCATATTCCTCATCATCTTATAGACATTGCCGAGCCAGGAACAAAGTACAATCTGTTTCAGTATCAGCAGGATTTTCACACGGCATACAACGACATCCGCAGTCGAGGCAAACTGCCAATATTGTGCGGCGGAACCGGACTGTATATAGAGGCTGTGCTTGGCGGATACAGTCTGTCGCCAGTACCGCAAAATCAGAAGCTAAGGGAGAGTCTTGAGGGCAAGTCGCTCGACCAACTCACGCAGATGCTTGTTCAGCTGAAGCAAAAGAACGGTTCGAATATGCACAACCGTACCGATGTGGATACTGCCCAGCGTGCAATACGTGCCATTGAGATTGAGACTTATAATCTTGAACATCCTACACCCGAACGGCAGATGCCTCCGGTGGATTCGCTTGTTATAGGCATAAATATAGACCGTGAACTGCGTCGCGAAAAGATAACGCGCCGGCTGAAGGCACGTCTTGACGAGGGTATGTGCGACGAAATACAAGGACTGATTGACGGTGGTGTCAATCCGGAAGACCTTATATATTATGGCTTGGAGTATAAGTTTATAACGGAGTACGTGATTGGACGAACCAGTTATGACGAGATGTTCCGCCAGCTTGAGATTGCCATACACCAGTTTGCAAAGCGTCAGATGACGTGGTTCCGTGGTATGGAACGTCGTGGGTTTACCATTCACTGGATTGACGCAGCACAGTCTATGGATGATAAGGTCGATGCTATTGAGGCATTAATGAATCAGATGCAGTAGTGTGAACATAGAGTCTTCATCATTAATTTTTAAACGAACCAATTATGATAAACGATAACCGTTGGGGCATACTCTATTGCCCAAAGCATGAAATGATAGGTAGTCCCAAGCGTCGTTGGGAGAAGATTGAGGCAAGCCTTAAAGCCAATGGCGTAGAATATGATTTTGTGCAGAGCGAGAGTTCAGCAGGGGTCGATCGTCTTGTAAAGATGATGATAAACAATGGCTATCGTACGATAGTGGTTGTGGGTGGTGACTCGGCACTCAACGATGCAGTCAATTGTCTTATGCAGGCCGACCGTAAAGAGCGTGATCAGATAGCGCTTGGTGTAATCCCCAACGGACTGATGAATGACTTCGCTCATTTTTGGGGATTGCGTGAGGACGACTACGACCAGATAATAAAGTGGTTTAAGGAGCGCCGTGTGCGTAAGATTGACCTTGGATGTATTCGTTATGCCAACAAGCATGGTGAGGCTTGCCGCCGTTATTTCCTCAACTGTATAAATATAGGACTTATTGCTACGATTATGAATTTGCGTCGTCAGACCCGTCATTATTCAGGCTCGCGAACGTTGTCCTTTATTATCTCGTTCGTCCTTATGATATTCCAACGACTGGAATATCGTATGCATGTAAAGATAAACAACGACGACATAAATCGTAGCATAATGACAATGTGTGTAGGCAATGCTACGGGTTACGGACAAACTCCTAATGCGGTTCCATACAATGGTCTGCTCGATGTCAGTGTGGTGCATCATCCGGGCATGACGCAGTTGCTTGAGGGAATATATCTCTTTGTGCGTGGCAAATTTCTCAATCACAAGAGTGTGCATCCTTATCGCACGCGTAAGGTTGAAGTGCTTGAGGCACGTAAGGCTTTGGTTGGTATAGACGGCAGGCTGATGCGTACGCCGAACGGTCCGTTTACTATTACTGTAGAGCAGGAGGTGATAAACTTCCTTATACCGAAGTAGGAAGACGAGCTTGGTATATTTAAAGGTATAGTATATATAAAGGTAAAGGCTGGGATAAGTAGTTTTATCCCAGCCTTGATATTTTTGCTAATTCTTCCTCGTTGAGAATCTTGATTTTTCTTCCCGATATTTCAATCAATCCTTCTGTTGCGAAAGATGACAATGTGCGTATGGCATTGCTTGTGCTCATGTTTGAAAGCGAGGCAAGGTCGTAGCGGTTCATGATAACATTCAGAGTCTTGCCGTCGTTTTCAATTCCATAGTTTGCCTTGAGTGCAAGTATGGTTTCAGCCAGACGGCCGCGTATGTGTTTTTGGGTTAGTGTAACGAAACGGCTGTCTGTCTCGCCGAGCTTTGTGGCAAGTTCGGAAATGAAATAATTTGTGATGCCGTGGTTGAGTTCAATCAGTTCGACCATTGTGTCGAGTGGTAGTGCAGCCACTGTTGAGTCTTCCAAAGCAACAGCCGACGTTGTGTTGCATTCATGGGCAAAGAAGGCGCGGAATCCCATGAATGATTGTTCTTTGATAATGCGCACAATTTGTGAGCGTCCCATACCGCATTCTTTTATAATTTTCGCCATTCCACTGACGAGAAAAAGGATGTGTGTAGGAGTCTCGTTTTCTTGATAAATCAGTTCGTTTCGTTTGAATGTCCTTACTGTAAGGTTCTGTTGTATTGTATAGACGCAATAGGCATCTGTGCAATGCCATATCTGTGCAATGCTGTTGGCAATGTCTCTTTTCAGAAGTGTTTCTATTGGCATGGGCGTACTGTGTTTTTTGTTGTTTTCAAGCTATCCTAATCACAATACAAAGTTACGATTTTTTGCGCTAAATTTGTCTTTGCCAACCTATTTTTGTTGTGTTTGAGGTACGAAAAAGTGCTAAATAACATGTTTTCCAAAAATATAGACCTATTTGTTTTGTACGTAATTATATTTTTATTACCTTTGATTTCGTAAGGCAGAAAACGCCTTTATCTTAAGACTACTGCCGAGCGCAAGCTCATTGGCGTAAAACCTAAAAGTCCTACTGCTTCTATGATGTCACAGACCTTTATGGTTGTTGCCATGTAGCTAAATAATTACGAATTAATAATGAACCTTAAATTAAACCTATGAGTTATCTTCGATTCGAAAAAGCTCTGATGACCAACCTCGAGGAATCCCTGCCTCGTGAGTTGCTCCGTACAAACCGTTCGGGAGCGTATTCGTGTTCCACAATTGTCGACTGTAATACACGTAAGTATCACGGTCTGCTTGTGGTGCCGGTACCAGACCTTGACGACGAGAATCATGTATTGCTTTCGTCGCTTGACGCTACTGTGATACAGCATGGAGCAGAGTTCAACCTCGGTCTTCACAAGTATCAGGGCAATAACTTTAGTCCTAAAGGTCACAAGTATATCAGGGAATTTGATTGTGACAAAGTGCCCACTACATTGTATCGTGTAGGTGGTGTAGTGCTCAAGAAAGAAGTCGTGTTCCAGCATTATGAGGACCGTATCCTCATTCGCTACACTCTTGTTGATGCCCATTCGGCAACGACATTGCGATTCCGTCCGTTTCTTGCTTTCCGCAGTGTGCGTCAGTTTACACACGAGAATACAGTAGCTTCGCGCGATTACAGCGAGGTGGAGAATGGTATACGTACATGTATGTATGCAGGTTATCCCGACCTGTACATGCAGTTCAGCAAGGACAACAAATT
This sequence comes from uncultured Prevotella sp., assembly GCA_900550035.1. Classification (GTDB taxonomy): domain Bacteria; phylum Bacteroidota; class Bacteroidia; order Bacteroidales; family Bacteroidaceae; genus Prevotella. Next base: position 27,849 of record URQS01000021.1, read on the forward strand.
TGTATTCCAGCCCGACTGGTATCGTGGCGTAGAGTATCCTAAGGAGCAGGAGCGTGGCTACGCTTCGAACGAGGACCTCTATGTACCTGGATATTTTGAAATGGATATTAAGAAGGGTGAGAGCATTGTGTTCTCTGCATCTACTAAGCAATGCAAGACAGGAGGCTTGAAGGCTCTGTTTACAAAAGAGGTTGACGAGCGTTCAACGCGCGACAATTTCCTCCACTGTCTTATCAATGCTGCACACCAGTTCCATAACCGTACAAGCAAGGACGAGCGTTATCTTCTTGCCGGATATCCTTGGTTCAAGTGCCGTGCACGTGATACATTCATTGCTCTCCCGGGTCTTACACTCTCTATTGAGGAAGAGGACTACTTCGAACTTGTTATGGAGACAGCAGCACGCGGTCTTTATGAGTTTATGGAAGGCAAACCTCTCACAGTGAAGATTTATGAGATGGAGCAGCCCGACGTGTTGCTTTGGGCTGTATGGGCTATCCAGCAGTATGCCAAGCATGTAGGTCGTGAAAAGTGCAACCGCAAGTATGGCAAGTTGCTCCACGATATCCTGCAATATATTATAGCCGATAAGCATCCTAACTTGCAGCTGCGCCATAACGGACTCTTGTATTCTGAGGGCAAGGATCATGCCGTAACATGGATGAACTCTACAGCTAATGGTCGTCCGGTTGTGCCGCGTACAGGATATATTGTTGAGTTCAACGCTTTGTGGTACAACGCACTTAAGTTCTGCGCTTCGATGGCTGCCGAGTTTGGCGACCAGACTGTGGCTGCTGAATTTGAGAAACGTGCAGAGTTGTGTGGCAGCTCATTCCTCGATACTTTCGTTAATGAGTATGGCTATCTCTTCGACTATGTAGAGCCTCTTGACTCGCCCGACTGGAGCGTACGTCCAAACATGATATTCGCCGTAGCGTTAGACTATTCTCCGCTCAGCCAGGCACAGCAGAAGTCAGTGCTTGACGTATGTACACGTGAGCTTCTAACACCGAAGGGCTTGCGTTCGCTCTCACCTAAGAGCGGTGGATACAATCCGATGTATGTTGGTCCGCAGACACAGCGCGACTATGCTTACCATCAGGGTACAGCTTGGCCTTGGCTCGGAGGCTTCTATATGGAGGCTTGCTTGAAGATTTACAAGCGCACCGTCTGTCGTTTATTGAGCGTCAGATGGTAGGTTACGAAGACGAAATGGTGCAGCACTGCATTGGCACAATCCCCGAACTGTTTGACGGCAACCCACCGTTCAGCGGACGTGGAGCAATTTCATTTGCTATGAACGTTGCTGAGGTGCTTCGTACGCTTGAACTATTGGAAAAATATAAATATTAAAAATTAGGAGGATTCAAAAATATGAAAGTATTAATGTTCGGATGGGAGTATCCTCCTCACGTATATGGTGGACTTGCTACCGCTAACTTTGGTATCTCACAGGGACTTCATGCCCAAGGCGATGTAGAGACAGTTCTGTGCTTGCCGCACCCGTTTGGCGACGAAGATCGCAGCGCTTGCCGCATTGTTGCAATGAATTGTGTGCCTATCGCATGGCGTGATGTCGACTACGACTATGTAAAAAGCCGCGTATCCAATGTGATGGATCCCGACTACTACTATCGTCTGCGCGACCATATCTATGCCGACTTCAACAACATGCACGTCAACGATCTTGGCTGTATGGAATTTGCCGGTGGTTATCCGTCTAACCTGCATGAGGAAATCAACAATTATTCCATTATTGCTGGTGTTGTGGCTCGCACCGAGGAGTTCGACATAATCCATGCTCACGACTGGCTTACATATCCAGCTGGTATACATGCCAAGCATGTAAGTGGTAAACCATTGTGTATTCATGTACACGCTACCGACTTCGACCGTTCGCGTGGTAAGGTTAACCCAACTGTATATGCCATCGAAAAGGACGGTATGGACAATGCTGACTGCATCATGTGCGTATCAGAATTGACACGTCAGACCGTTATCAACCAGTATCATCAGGATCCGCGCAAATGCTTCACAATGCACAATGCCGTTTATCCATTGCGTCAGGAATTGCAGGACATCCCACGTCCTGACCACACTGGCAAGGATAAGGTTGTTACGTTCCTTGGTCGTATCACAATGCAGAAGGGTCCAGAGTATTTCGTAGAGGCTGCCAATATGGTGCTTCAGCGTACACGCAACGTGCGCTTCTGTATGGCAGGTAGTGGCGATATGATGGACGCTATGATTTACTTGGCTGCCGAGCGTGGCATTGCAGACCGTTTCCACTTCCCGGGCTTCATGCGTGGCAAGCAGGTGTACGAGTGCTTGAAAGACTCTGATGTATACGTTATGCCTTCGGTTTCAGAGCCGTTTGGTATTTCGCCTCTCGAAGCGATGCAGTGCGGAACGCCTACCATTATATCTAAGCAGTCTGGTTGTGCCGAGATTCTCGACAACTGTATCAAGGTTGACTACTGGGACATCCACGCACTCGCCGATGCCATCTATGCAATCTGCCATAACGACTCATTGTTCCACTATCTGCAGGATGAGGGTAAGAACGAGGTCGACCAGATTACATGGGAGAAGGTTGGCGCACGCATCAAGAATCTGTACGAGCGTGTTCTTTCAGGCAATTTGTAGCCAATGACATCGTAACACAACGTATGGTATATGCATCAAAGCAATAAATACACAACAATCCATTAAACGACAAGCAACAATGAAAACTATTTGTTTATACTTCGAGATACATCAGAATATCCAGTTGAAGCGTTACCGTTTCTTCGACATCGGTACCGATCACTATTATTACGACGACTATGAGAACGAGCGTCTCATTTCTGACATAGCAGAACGTTCGTATATGCCCGCACTCAATACGCTGCTCGACATGATTAAGGAGAATGGCAACTATTTTAAGGTAGCTTTCTCTTTGTCGGGTGTGGGTATCGAACAGCTTGAAATCCATGCTCCTCAGGTGCTTGAGAAGCTTCAGGAGCTCAACCAGACTGGTTGCGTAGAATTCCTCGCTGAGCCTTATTCACACGGTCTTGCATCGCTCGCCAATGAGGAGAGCTTCGCAGCTGAGGTAAAGCGCCAGTGTACAAAGATGGAGGAATACTTCGGACAGTCTCCGAAGGTATTGCGCAACTCTTCGCTTATTTACAGCGACGACATCGGTCTGCAGGTTTCACAGATGGGCTTCAAGGGAATGCTCTCGGAAGGTGCTCGCCACGTCCTCGGATGGAAGTCGCCTAATTATGTATACAACTGCGCTCTTGCTCCTAACCTCAAGCTCCTTCTGCGCAACGTTAATTTCAGTGACGATATCTCATTGCGTTTCAGTAATACTGATTGGGAAGGTTATCCACTCTTCGCCGACAACTATATCGACCGCATTGCTAATCTGCCAGAAGGCGAGCAGGTCATAAATATCTTCATGGAGCTTTCGGCTCTTGGTATTGCACAGCCTCTGTCAAGCAACATTCTTGACTTCTTCAAGGCTCTGCCCGAGTGTGCAAAGAAGCGTGGCGTAACATTCTCTACACCGTCAGAGATATGTGACTCATTCAATAGCGTTAGTGCTGTTGACGTTCCCGATACATTGTCATGGAACGACGAGGAGCGCGACTGCAGTTGCTGGCTCGGTAACCCGATGCAGCGTGAGGCTTTCAACAAGCTCTATAGCGTAGCCGACCGCGTTCGCATTGCAAACGACCCACGTATCAATCAGGATTGGGACTATCTGCAGGCTTCTAACAACTTCCGTCAGATGACTACAAAGCCGTCACAGGTTGGTATCAACCGTGGCATCTATGCAAGTCCGTTCGATGCATTTACAAACTATATGAACATCCTTGGCGACTTCATTTCACGCGTTAACTCACTCTATCCTGAGGATGTTGACAACGAGGAGCTCAGCTCACTGCTCACAACCATCAAGAATCAGGATGAGGAGATTGAGATGAAGAATAAGGAGATTGTTCGCCTCCAGGTTAAGATTGAGAAGATTGAGGCTGCTGAGGAGAAACTCCGTGCTAAGATTGAGAAGACAAAGAAAGCTCCTGCCAAGAAGCCAGCTGCCAAGAAGGCAAAGGCAGGCGAGCAGCCTACTGAAGAATAAGAAGATAACCTATAAAGGGTTCTTGTATAAGTATTGGTTAATAAAAAAGGGATGCCCTCCATGTGATATGGAAGGCATCCCAAATTTTTTTAGTCTGCTTTTGTTTATTTCATGTGCATTTCAGCAATGTGCTTGAATCCGTTGAGGAAGTCACGTGCTGCCATACGTTTCTTTCCTGATGCTTGCAGTTCTACGATGTCGAGCCATTCATCGTTGGTGGCAACTAATAGATGGCTGTTTTCTGTTTTCAGTGTTCCTGGAGCTACACCTGTACAATTTGTACCAGTTTTCGCTGTCTTGAATATTTTCATGACACTTGCCTCTACCTTCTCGGTCTCGTTGTTTGATGCAAGTGTAGTCCATGTTCCAGGATAAGGACTGAGTCCGCGCACAAAGTCGTAAATGAGTTTGGCGTTATTGTTCCAGTCTATCTGGCAAGTTTCCTTGAATATCTTCGGTGCAGCCTTGAGTTCGATGTCTTCGCGTTGCGGCTGAGAAGGAACATTGCCATCGGTAGAAATAACGAGGTCGACAGTGTCTTGACAGATGCCTGCACCCAATTCCATGAGTCCGTCGTATACATATTCTACATCAGCATCGTCAGGTATCGGGAATTCGCGCTGCATGATGATGCGACCCGTGTCTATGTTGTGGTCGAGGAAGAATGTTGTGACACCTGTCTTTGTCTCACCGTTGATAACTGCCCAGTTGATAGGTGCTGCTCCACGGTACTGAGGCAGCAACGCTGCATGTACGTTGAAAGTACCGAAGCGAGGCATGTCCCATACCACCTCGGGCAACATACGGAACGCCACCACTACCTGCAAGTCGGCATTATACGAGCGTAACTGTTCGATAAATTCCGGATCCTTCATCTTTACCGGTTGCAATACGGGCAGTCCGTGCTCCAAAGCATATTCTTTGACTGCTGAGGCACGCAGTATCGAACCATGGCGTCCTACGGGTTTGTCGGGCTGAGTCACCACAGCTACAACATTATATCCATTCTCCACAAGCAGCTTGAGCGAACCCACAGCAAACTCAGGAGTTCCCATAAATACTATGCGTAAGTCTTTCTTTTCCATCGTTTCTTTTTTGTTTTGTATGCAAAGGTAGTGTTTTTTCGTTGTATCGTTGACGGTTTGTGCTTAAAAATACGTAACTTTGCGTGTTGTATAAGAAGTAAACACACACTAAAATATAAAACGATGACACAGAAAGAAGATATCAAGAATGCTATTGACGCAATGAAGAAGGGTGGAGTGATACTCTATCCTACTGATACTGTTTGGGGATTGGGATGTGATGCTACCAATGCCGAAGCTGTAGCAAAAATATACAAAATCAAACAACGCGACGATTCAAAGGCGCTTATATGTCTTGCCGATTCGGTAGACCGTGTACAGCGTTATGTACGTGATGTTCCGTCTGTTGCTTGGGATCTTATGGAATTGTCCGACAAGCCAACAACCGTTATTCTTGACGGAGCTGTCAATCTTGCTCCTAACCTCATTGCCGAGGATGGCAGCATTGGATTGCGTGTCACCAATGAACCTTTCTCAAAAGAGTTGTGCTACAGATTCCAGAAGGCCATTGTCAGCACAAGTGCTAATATAAGTGGCGAACCCGCTGCCCAGAACTATTGCGACATTTCACCTGAGATACTTGATGCTGTTGATTATGTTTGCTGGACACGTCGTCAGGAACACAAACCGCACAAGCCAAGCAGTATAATCAAGCTTACTAAGGACGGTAGAGTAACAATTATCAGAAAATAAGAGATGCAACAATCGGTTTCAAGTACTTCTGCCATAAGAAGTCTTGGACTGCGACTCTACCAATGGCGTATAAAGCATCTGAGTGATCGCCAGGCAACGATAATCCTGGCTTTCTTCATAGGCTTCTTCGCCTCAGTAGCCGCATTCCTTCTCCACTCGCTTATTCATGAGATACAGCAGTTGCTCACATCACGTTTTCATGCCAATACGTTCAACTGGATGTATCTAATGTTTCCTGTTGTAGGTATATTCTTGACCTCGTTGTTTGTACGGTACGTAGTCAAGGACAATATCTCGCATGGTATTACACGTATTCTTTACGCAATATCCTCCAAGCAGTCGCGTCTTAAGGGGCACAACTGCTGGACTTCGGTAGTTGCATCAGCCATAACCATCGGCTTTGGTGGTTCGGTAGGAGCCGAGGCTCCTATCGTACTTACGGGTTCAGCCATCGGTTCAAATCTTGGCCGCTTCTTCCGTATGGACAACAAGACGCTCATGCTGCTTGTTGGTTGCGGTGCTGCTGCTGCCATTGCGGGTATCTTTAAAGCTCCAATAGCCGGATTGGTATTTACGCTCGAAGTCCTTATGGTAGACCTTAGTATGGCTTCGTTGCTTCCAATCCTTACAGCAGCCGTCACGGCAACTTGCTTCACCTATGTATTTATGGGTAGCGATTCGCTCTTCACCTTTCATCTTGACAGCGGATGGGTGGTAGAACGTGTTCCTGCCAGCATCATTCTTGGAGTAGTATGTGGACTTGTCAGCCTCTACTTCATACGCTCCATGTCAGTATGCGAGGGCATTTTCGGCAAAATGAAGCAGCATCGTTGGGGCAAGCTGGCATTGGGTGGACTGATGCTTAGTTCGTTGATATTCCTCTTTCCTGTATTGTATGGTGAAGGATACAGCGCAATCAACATTCTGCTCAACGGTTCGAGCGAAGCCGACTGGAACGAAGTGCTCAAGAATTCAATGTTCTATGGCAACGGTCATCTGCTCATACTCTTCATAGCATTGGTCATAGTAACAAAGACATTTGCTACGGCTGCCACTAATGGAGGAGGCGGTTGTGGTGGAACCTTTGCTCCGTCACTGTTCGTCGGTGCGTTCAGCGGATTCTTGTTCTCACGTCTTTGGAACATGTATCAGGTAGGAACGTACATTCCCGAGAAGAACTTCACGTTGCTCGGAATGGCTGGCGTGATGGCAGGTGTAATGCATGCTCCGCTCACGGGTATCTTCCTCATAGCCGAGATAACCAACGGCTACGACCTCTTCATGCCGCTTATGATAGTGGCAGTAAGTTCGGTTATGACGATAAGCATCTTCGAGCCTCACAGCATTTACGCCATGCGACTGGCACGTGAGGGCAAGCTCGTCACCCACCATACAGACAAGTCGGTGCTCACGCTTATGAGTATGGACAGTGTGATAGAACGCGATTATACAGCCGTTGACCCCGACATGCCGCTTGGACGATTGGTCAATGCCATATCAAAGAGCCACACCAGTTTTATTCCGGTGCTCAATGCAGCCGGATCGATATTGGGTGAGATAGACATTACGAAGATTCGCCACGTTATGTTCCGTGCCGAATTGTACAATAAGTTAACCGTTAGTCAGCTTATGCAGCCAATTGCAGCACAAGTAGCCGAGGGTGATTCGATGGAAGAAGTGATGCGCAAGTTCGACCTTAAGGGCACGCGCTATTTGCCGGTAGTGAATACGGCAGGTCACATAACGGGATACATATCGCGCTCGCGTGCCTATAGTATGTATCGCAAAATGGTGGCTGACTTCTCTAATGAGTGATTGCTCAGTTGAGAGTTTAGAATTGAGAGTTGAGAGTTATGATATGTAATGTTGATATTATATATTGAAAAAATGTATAGCTTAAAACTTTTGGTCAAAGCTAATCATAATTCTCAATTCTAAACTCTCAACTCTCAACTAAAAAAACTCTCAACTCTCAATTCTCAACTTTCAACTAAAAATTATTTGCAGTTCTTCAAGTCGTGTATTGTCTTGATAGGGTCGGCTGCCTTGAATATGTAGCTGCCGCTTACCAATACGTCGGCTCCAGCCTCTACCAGCAGCGGTGCGGTCTTGTCGTTGACGCCACCGTCAATCTGGATAAGGGCATTGCTGCCTTTCTCCTCAATCATCTGCTTCAGTCGGCGTGTCTTTTCCACTATACCGGGAATAAATTTCTGTCCGCCGAAACCGGGGTTAACGCTCATGAGTAGCACCATGTCTACATCATTGATGATATCCTCAAGCATGCAGATAGGAGTAGAAGGATTGAGTGTAACACCGGCTTTCATGCCAGCGGCGTGAATCTCCTGAATGGTGCGGTGCAGATGTACGCAAGCTTCGAAATGTACATTCATCATCATGGCACCAGTGGCAGCTACTTGCTTGATGTAGTTTTCTGGATGTACAATCATAAGATGTACGTCGAGCGGTTTCTTACATTCCTTAGCCACAGCCTCAATTACGGGGAAACCGAAAGAGATGTTGGGTACGAATACTCCGTCCATAATGTCCAGATGAAGCCAGTCGGCCTCACTGCTGTTGATCATTTCGATGTCCTTCTTGAGGTTGATGAAGTTGGCCGACAGCAACGAAGGTGAGATAAGTGTTTCCATATCAGTGATATTCTTTTTTATAAATTAGTTTAAGCAATTAGTTTGTCATATAAGCTTCGTCATGTCCGTCGCTCTTCATCACCCGATAAGCGTATGCAATCTGTCGGATGATATTCAACGTAAGTTCAGAGGGTCGAGCCTCGTCAGGGGTAAAAATCTTCATAGGCGAATTGTTTATATTGTTGTTACTTCTTTATTATCATTAACGACGATGATTGTATATTATTATGTTTGTCTGTATTTTTTATTTTGCTCTATATATAATATGGTGGAATACTGGGATAAAACATGTAAAAGACACCAATCAAGACAAAATATTAGCAATTTAATAAAAAAGTAGTCAAAAAACTTGTTGATTAATATTTATTTCTTACTTTTGCAATCGAATAGATTACTAATTAAAAGAATATAGTATATGAATAATGCACAGCTTACATTTTGGTGGTGGCGTAGCTCAAGATTTGAAAAGTCGTGAGAAGATAGCACCTACGCATTATTTTCGTATATAGAGATAATAAGACAGGCCTGCCGCTCACGCGACAGGTCTTTTTTTATATCCGTATTCAAGGGAGTTATAACTGTTGAAAACAAAATTAAATGATAATAATATGGCAACAATGAAGTTGATTTTGGAAAAGGTACTCGGCGGTGAGAAACTTAGCCGTCAGGAGACAAAGGACATTCTGCTTGGCATCACACGCGACGAATATCCCAGCGAACAGATTTCGGCACTGCTCACAGCGCTCCAGATGCGAGGCGTGACGGTAGACGAACTACTCGGTTTTCGCGACGGAATACTTGAGACGGGAGTACATGCCGTGCTTGACTGCGACCGTTACATCGACGTAGTAGGCACAGGGGGCGACCGCAAGAATACATTCAATATTTCCACCACTTCATGTTTTGTCATAGCAGGAGCAGGATATAAGGTGGCAAAGCACGGTAACTATTCAGCCACTTCTACCTCCGGAGCGTCGAACGTTATCGAACAGCACGGCGTGAAGTTCACTGCCGACCTTGACAAGCTCAACCGTTCCATCAACGAGTGTGGCATCGTATATTTGCATGCACAGCTCTTTGCCAAGGCCATGAAGTTTGTAGGTCCGATACGCAAGGCATTGCAGTTTCCAACATGCTTCAATCTGCTCGGCCCGCTGGTAAATCCTTCACAGCCTAAGTGTCAGCTTTTGGGTGTAGCCACGCTCGACCAGATGAAGTTGTATAGCGAGGTTTACCGTCGCATAGGAGTCGACTATGCCATTGTCAACAGCATTGACGGATATGACGAGATTTCGCTGACTGGCGATTTTAAGGTATCCACCAATTCTTATGAGCGTATCTTCTCTCCATCTGATCTGGGTATGCAGAAAGCATTGCCAGAAGAACTTGTAGCCGGAGCTACAGAGAAGGAGGCAGCACAGATATTCGATGCAGTACTTGAGAACCGTGCTCTTCATGCACAGAAGAATATAGTCATAGCAAATGCAGCGTTTGGCATACAGACATTCGAACGCGGACAGAAACCTATTGAGGAATGCATTGCTATAGCACGAGAGTCGATAGAGAGTGGACGTGCCTTGGCTACATTCAAGAAGTTTAGGGAGATAAACGGATAAAAATGGATATACTTGAAGAAATCGTAGCTCGCAAGCGTGTCGACCTCCAACAGATGAAGGCACGCCATACCGAGCGCATCATACACCAGGAGGTAGAGCAGCTAATGTCGCAAGGCATTTCTGTGCCATCTATGAGTCAATCGTTAAAGAGCAGTTCTACTGGTATAATAGCAGAGTTCAAAAGACGCTCACCATCGAAAGGATGGATTATGGAGAAGGCAGATGCTGCAGTTGTTCCTCTTAGCTATCAGCAGGCTGGAGCATCGGCACTGAGCATACTCACCGACACTCCTTACTTCGGAGGCGACGACAGCGATATCCTAAAGGCGCGTAATAGTGGTGTGACATTGCCAATACTCTATAAGAATTTTGTCGTTGATGAATACCAACTTTTTCAGGCTCGGCTCTGTGGAGCCTCGGCTGTGCTTCTGATTGCAGCATGTCTGAATAAGGACGAGTGTAGGATGCTACTTAATATGGCTCACGAACTAAATCTTGAGGTACTGCTGGAAATGCATAGTGAAGCCGATACGGAATATGCAGATTTGCTACCTGATATGTGTGGTATCAACAATCGCAACCTTGGTACTTTCCATACAGATGTGCAGACTTCATTCCGCCTGGCAAGTCGTCTGCCTGAAGAAGTCTGTCGGGTAAGTGAGAGCGGACTGAAGGATTTAGCAACTCTTGAAGCTTTGCGGCTGGCTGGATACAATGGTTTCCTTATGGGCGAACGCTTTATGAAAGAGGCTGACCCAGCCCAGGCATTGAATGAATTTACAGGCATAATAACAAAATAAAAGTAAAATCATAACTAAATCATGGGTTTTTCTAAGCCCAATATAATTCGAAGAACAATGAGCAATAATAAACCCTTGATAAAGGTTTGCGGAATGCGTGATCCTGACAATATACGCACTGTAGTACAGTTGCCAATAGACTATATGGGATTAATATTTTATCCCAAGAGCAGTCGATATGTAGACATGCAACATTTATGTACCGGACTTATGCCCGACCAAGCAGATCCAAATATAAGTGAAGCAACTAAAGCAGACATTCATAACGGTATTGGTAGAGTAGGGGTGTTTGTAGATGCTATGGCACAAGACATTATAACACGTGTCGTTGCTTTCGAACTTGACGCAGTACAGTTGCATGGCTCTGAGACTCCGACGTTCATTCGCAATCTGCGTGCTACTATAGTGCCAGACATCCGCCCCACGCTAAAGGTATTTAAGGCTATGAGTATATCCTCTGCCGACGATTTTGCACATTGTGCTCAATATGAGGGCATTGTAGATATGTTTGTCTTTGATACAAAATGTATCGGTTATGGTGGAAGCGGACAACAGTTTGACTGGTCGTTGCTTGACAGCTATCATGGTACAGTACCTTTCTTACTGAGTGGAGGTATAGGTCCTGACGATGCTGAGCGTATCAAGGCTTTTAGCCATCCACTGTTTGCTGGTGTCGACCTTAATTCAAGGTTTGAAACGGAGCCGGCCGTGAAGGATGTACAGTTGATTGACAGTTTTATCAAGCAACTGCGAGGCTGAATATATAGAACAATATAAGTAAAAATGATTTAAGTAATAAAACCGTAGGATATGAATAAGATAAATAGATTGTTTTCAGAGCGTGGCGACCGCAAGCTATTGTCGCTGTACTTCTGTGCAGGATGTCCTGAGGAGGATATGACCGCTGACATTATACTCGCCATGCAGCGCCACGGTATAGACATGATTGAGGTGGGAATACCATTTAGCGACCCTTTGGCAGACGGTCCGGTGATACAGAGTGCTGGAACGGTGGCACTGAAAAATGGCATGACACTCGAAACTCTTTTCGGTCAGCTTGACGCAATCAAGTCGCAGGTAAATATTCCGCTGGTGCTTATGGGCTATCTCAATGTCATCATGCACTACGGATATGAGCGCTTCTGCCAGCGTTGTGTGGAGTGCGGAGTCTCGGGATTCATCATCCCTGACCTTCCGTTCGACGACTATCTCAATGAGATAAAGCCTCTTGCCGACCGCTACAATCTGCGTTGCATCATGATGATAACGCCAGAGACATCTGAAGAGCGCATCCGATTTATCGACCGTCACACCGACGGATTCATCTATATGGTAAGTTCGGCAAGCATAACTGGTGCGCAGCAGAATTTCGACGAAGCCAAGCAGCAATACTTCCAGCGTATCAATGCCATGAATCTGCACAATCCGCGCATGATAGGCTTCGGCATAAGCAACCGTCAGACGCTCGAAAGTGCGCAGAACAATGCCGCCGGTGCCATCATAGGTAGCAAGTTTGTAACTCTGCTACGTGACACCCGCAATGCCGACGAGGCTCTGACTCAGTTGTTCGATGCACTGAAGAAGTAAGTACACCTTATTATATAATAATCAAAACACAAAATATTATGACATTAGCAAAACCTAAAAATGGATTTTACGGTCGCTTCGGCGGCGCCTATATACCTGAGATTCTGCACAAGTGCGTTACCGACTTGCAGGAGGCTTACATCCCCATCATCGAGAGCGAGGAGTTCAAGAACGAGTATCGTGCACTCTTGCGCGACTACGTAGGTCGCCCCTCGCCGCTGTATTACGCCCGTCGTATGAGCGAGAAGTACGGATGCCAGCTCTATCTGAAACGTGAAGACCTCAACCATACGGGTGCGCACAAGATAAATAATACCATCGGGCAGATTCTCATGGCTAAGAAGATGGGCAAGACACGCATCATCGCCGAGACCGGAGCCGGACAGCACGGAGTGGCTACTGCTACAGTCTGCGCATTGATGGATATGGAGTGTGAGGTGTTTATGGGCAAGACCGATGTGGAGCGACAGCACACCAATGTAGAGCGTATGCGTATGCTTGGTGCCAAGGTGCATCCCGTCACCACCGGCAACATGACCCTCAGCGACGCATGTTCGGAGGCCATACGCGACTGGTGTTGTCATCCGCAGGACACATTCTACATTGTTGGTTCGACAATGGGCCCGCATCCCTATCCCGACATTGTGGCTCGTATGCAGAGTGTCATCTCTGAGGAATTGAAATGGCAACTTCAGGAGAAGATTGGACGCGACTATCCCGATTGTCTCGTGGCTTGCATTGGTGGCGGAAGCAATGCTGCCGGCACAATATATCACTATGTTGACAATCCTAAAGTAAAGATGGTATTGGCTGAGGCTGCTGGTCATGGCATAGATACTGATTATACAGCTGCTACAATACATTGCGGTACGGAGGGCATAATTCATGGTGCGCGTACCATAGTGATGCAGACCGCAGACGGACAGATAAAGGAGGCGTTCACCATTTCGGCAGGTCTTGATTATCCGGGCATCGGACCTATGCATGCTAATCTGGCTAAGCAGGGACGTATTGATGTATTGGCAATTAAGGACAATGAGGCTATTCGTGCCGGATACGAACTCACCCGCATGGAGGGCATCATCCCCGCCATAGAGTCGGCACACGCCATTGCTGCGTTGCAGCACCTTAAGTTCAAGAAGGACGATGTTGTGGTGCTCACCGTGAGCGGCCGTGGCGACAAGGATGTAGAGACATATCTGAGTAACAAGCAAATGGCTGGCGAATATGGAAACTTCTAAATTCAAATACACGACCATGTCGTGCGACATGCTCGCCGACATGTACACACCCGTTTCGGTGTATATGCGTATGCGCTATCGTGGTGTGCAGAGCGCATTGATGGAGTGTAGCGACTATCACGACCGTTCAAGCAGCCGCTCCTTTGTAGTCACTCACCCCATTGGCAGCATTACTATAGGTCATGGGGTGGCGACATTTTCGCTGCCCGGAGGCGGCGTGTTGCGTCGCAACATTGACGACGACTATACCTGCGATGTTGCCATCAACGAGTTTATGCAGCACTTCGACATCAGCGGCGAACATTCGGATGTGTTCGGATTGTTCGGATATACCACGTTCAATGCGGTGCGCTACTTTGAGCATATCGACGTGAAGGACGAGACGCAAAAAGAGAACGATGCGCCCGACATATTATATATAATGTATAGGGACATCGTCGTTATCGACCATTTCAACAGTCGTATGACGCTCGTCACGCTCGGAGGCTCAGAGGCTCTCGATGCCATGAAGCAGTCGCTCGACTCGGCAGTAGGTCAGGACTACGGATTTCGTGCTGTCGGCGAGTGTACTTCGCCACTCACCGACGACGAGCATCGTGCCAACATACGACGCGGAATACAGCATTGTCTGCGTGGCGACGTGTTTCAGGTGGTCATATCGCGCCGCTTCATACAGCATTTTGAGGGCGACGACTTCAAGCTCTATCGCACTCTGCGCAGCATCAATCCCAGTCCTTACCTGTTCTACTTCGACTTCGGAGGGTTCCGCATATTCGGCTCTTCGCCCGAAACTCATTGCCGCATAGAGAACCGTAAGGCTTACATCGACCCCATTGCGGGCACTACACGACGCACGGGCGATGCCGATGCCGACCGCCGTGCTGCCGAGTTCCTGCGCAACGACCCCAAGGAGAATGCCGAACATGTGATGCTAGTAGACCTCGCACGCAACGATCTCTCGCGCAACTGTCACGACGTTAAGGTGGATTTCTACAAGGATTTGCAGTATTACTCGCACGTGGTGCATCTCGTAAGCCGTGTCAGCGGACAGCTTGACAAGGGGGCAGATGCCGTAAAGACATTTATCGATACGTTCCCTGCTGGCACGTTGTCGGGCGCGCCCAAGGTGCGTGCAATGCAGATCATTTCCGAACTCGAACCTCACAACCGCGGCGCTTATGGCGGATGCGTAGGATTTATCGGACTCAACGGCAATCTGAACCAGGCCATTACAATACGCACGTTTGTAAGTCGTGGTGGCGAACTGTGGTTTCAGGCTGGCGGTGGCATTGTGGCTAAGAGCAACGTTGAGTATGAACTGCAGGAAGTGAACAACAAATTAGGAGCATTAAGAAAAGCAATAAAAGAAGCTGAGAAATGAAAATAGTGATTATAGACAACTACGACTCGTTCACATACAACCTCTCCCACCTGTTGAAAGAGCTGGGAGCGGATGTTACGGTGGTTCGTAATGACAAGTTCGAGTTGAAGGATTTGGAGCAGTACGACAAGATTGTACTAAGTCCCGGACCCGGCATACCGTCAGAAGCGGGATTGCTGCTCGAAGTGATACGCACATACGCCGGACGCAAACCTATACTCGGCGTTTGTCTTGGACATCAGGCTATAGGCGAAGTGTTTGGTGCGAGTCTTGAAAATCTTAAAGAAGTGTATCACGGAGTGCAAACAGAGGGTACGCAGTTGGGCAACGACTACATCTTCGACGGTCTGCCCGAGCGTGTCATGATGGGACGTTATCACAGCTGGGTGGTTGCAAAAGATTCGGTGCCCGAATGCTTGGAGGTGACTGCCATGTCTGATGATGGCGAGATAATGGCTATGCGCCATCGCCAGTACGACATCCACGGCATACAGTTTCATCCCGAGAGTGTACTCACACCAGAGGGTAAAACGATAGTTGGGAACTTCCTAAAACACTGATTTTAGGAAATTCCCAACTGTATATTGGATAATTCTGTCTTACATATTTATATTGACAACTGCAGTGTCATACCGTATGTCTTTGCCATGCGTCGCATATTAAGCACAGCGTAACGCATGCGTCCGAGAGCGGTGTTGATGCTGCAGTTTGTCGTTTCGGCTATCTCCTTGAACGATAACTGCTGATAGAAGCGCATATATACTACTTCGCGCTGTATCATTGGGAGCATGTCGAGCAGACGGCGCACATCCTTGAGCGTCTGACTATTGATGTATTGACTCTCAATATTGCCAACAATTAGACTTGGGTCGCTGACATTTGAGAGGTCATTGTCTTTGTTGGCCTCTACAAAATGGAATTGTGCCAGACTTCTGTACCAGTCCATCACGGTGTTGTGGGCAATACGCATAAGCCATCCGGCAAACTTGCCTGACGTAGTGTAGCGCCCGTCCTGCATGTATGCAATCGCCTTTACGAACGTATCTTGAAACAGATCTTCGGCTGTTTCACGGTCGTGTACAATAAAAAGGATGTATGAGTATATGTTCGACTGATTGCGAAGCAACAGCAAATCAAAAGCGCGGTTGTTCCCATCGATGTATGATAAAGCCAACTCTTCGTCGGTCATATCTTGTAATTTCTTCATTTTTCTCTATTTTTGATTGAGTAAATGTGTTCCGATAGGCAAGTGTCTCGCTTTTTGATGGTTTATATAAAATGTCTTATCAAATGCAAAGATAAAAACTTTTGGCGTAAATGCCAAAAGTTTTTATCTTTTAATTAGTTTGGTTATATGTAGCAATACCTTTATTAATGCATTATCTTACTACAACTTTCTTGCCTTTCACGATGTACAATCCCGGAATTACAGTCAGGTGCTTGACTGTATTGGCTTCAGTACGCACGTCGCAAACCTTGCTGCCGTCGATGTGGTAAATTGCTATGCGCTCAGCCTTATCAGTAAGGATAGTTATCTCACTGATGCCACCATGGATGTAGTTGGTTGTAGCATTTGTGACATCGTTTATTGCATTGGGTTTGCCGGCAACGTAGACAAGTGGATTTATTGCATTGATTTCATAATAACCATTTTCTTTTCCGTCTACTAATACATAGTATTTGATTTTTGGTAATGAAGTTGAAATGGTCATTTGTTTTTTGGTTTCAGTGTTGAATAGACGCAACTCACCCATTAACGTATTACTGCCAATTTGTTCTGGAGTGAATTCATATGATATGGTTGTTGTGATACCGTTTCCTGGAATTCTTATTGTTTTTTCTGTATAAGGTCCCTTGCCGGTTTCAGTGTTGAAAGCTATTAACCAACATTTTGCACTCGTTGTTCCGCCATTGTTTCTTATGTAGTATTTGAATTCTGCTTTATCATCATCCACTCTTGGAACCTTTACGTTATTGGTACTATAACGTGCGTTCTTGCGTTCGTATGCATAAGGTGTTGCGTTAGTTTCAACTTTTTCGAGAACAAGCGATGGTGCTGTTGTCTGTTCTACATTAAACTTCTTGGCGTTCAGCAGTAGTTCCTGACCTTCGCCGTCTTCTACCCATACATACATATTTCCTGCAGTGGTTGGTGTAATGCCAACGTTACGTGTTACGGTAGAGTGGGCTGGTATCGTCATGTATAGTCCTTTAACTGCATCATCCGGTTGTGTTGTTGTGTTTGATGTGTACAAGTTAATCAATCCCATAAACTCATCGTCACTGTTGTTGGTGACGCTGAGTTTGAATGTACTTTCAATACCGCTGTAATTTGTCTCGTCGGTAGCGATGTCGGTTGTGAGTTGAGTCTTCACAAGCGAAAGTTGGGTAAGCGATGACTTGACAACGTATGGGCGCATTCCTTCGTAACCGCATTTCTTCCATGTTTTTCCGTTATCAGTACTATATATGGCATATATTGTATATGTACCAGTAGGAGGAAAAGCATAGTCAATTGTAAATGTGGTACCAGTGTAACTGCCACTTCCGTCTTCTTTGACGGCATTAAGTTTCAGGTCTGTTGCTTTCGATATTAATTGATATCCGCCCTTACCGTCGCTAATGCCATATCCCAATTTGCCTTTGAAATGGTTTGATGTCGGGTTGCCCCACCAATCTTTAATTGTGATTGAGAACTTATCCGTAGCGCTTTTGCGTGTCGGTTTGGTCAATTCTATGCCTGTGCTATGTCCATTATAACTACCGTCTAATACCATAACAAAAGGACATTCTGTTAAAGGTTCATCTACTTTGCCGTTGTCTGGCTGTATACCGATAATCATATAACAACTGCGGTTGAAACCGTCACTAATGTTGCCGGCGCCTATTCCTCCTTGAGATGGATTTAGAATGGTTATGTCAAAATAACCGTCACCTGCACCGCTCCAACCCCAATTGATGTGATAGAGTCCGTTGCCATCGCTTCCATCACAAATAAACTGATGACCACCAGCTGTTGTCTGTCCACTGTATAGAATTGGGCGTCTGGCTTGTAGTTCTTGGTCGATGAGTGCAGTCCACTCAGCGAGTGTGAACGACGAGCGAGGTAGGTCGAGCATAAGGTCAGAGTCGTAGCCGAAGTATTTGGCGAGACTGGCTGGTGTGACATTGGCTCCCGATTCTTTATTGTAGTCCATCTTGACAGCTTTGCCACAGTGCAGCATAAGTTTGGCTACGGCATCGGCTTGTGTTTTGGTATAGTTATATGAATAGTTAGGGAGCATATTGTCCCAATCGTATTTCTGTCCCTTTGATTCGGCTGACATAACTATCTTTTTGGTATATGTAGTGTACTGTGCTATGTCGGTTTTTAGTTCATTGGGATATTTCCAATACATCATGACTTGTGCCATAGCAGTAGCTACGCATCCTGTTGCTGCCACATTGGTGCCATCGTATTTAGGACACATATTATTATAAGGTTTGCTTTGATTCCATTTTATATCGCCAAGCAATGGACTTATAGCTGTAGTAGTGCGTGTCTGGTTGGCACGCATGGCTTTTGCTTCTGCAATGTTTTTTATGGCTGAGGTGTTGCCTCGTTTTACCGCTTCGATAGTGGCGCAATAATTTTTAAGAAATGCAGTCATTGCTGTTGGCATATTGTCGGCATTGTATGTGCCATGGTCGGCATATCCTACAATCTCTGGCATATCGTCGTCGCCTGAAATTATTACAAAACCTTTGTCGTCGCCGAATGGGAAAACGTAGTATGGTGACAATATTGTTGTCACATTGCCATTTATAGAAGGCGCCTTTGCTACAGCCTTATTGTCAATCTTAATACCGAGTTTAGCTGCTTGACGTTCGGCTATAACCTTTGCTTGATTGAATGTACGTGGTAAGGCAAAAGCCGTTGTACCGACAAACAGCAGTGCCATCATGAAATAGATATAAAGTCGTCTCATATATAAATTGTTTTGGTTGATGTTGAAATTTTACAAATTTAGTGCAAAAATAAAAAATACGCAAATATTTGAGTTGTAAATGACTGATTTTTTACTCAAATATTTGCGTATTAATTGATTTCTTATCTGCAAGAAGACTTTATACAGTTAGAACAGTCCCCACTTCTTTTTGCGCTTGGGCGGTTCCTGTGAGTTGAGTGTAGGACGTGCATTGCGTATCACGTCGTGCCACGTCATATTGTTATGTACCATTTGGTAAATCAATCCCCAGTCGGGCAGTCCACCAAGGTTGCGGTCGTCTATAAATATGTCGGCTTTCAACTTGCGCGAGAAGTGGTTGTTGTTTTCTTTAGTCTCTTCTGGATAGTCGCGGTTGACGGCATAGAACTCGATGCCGCGTTCGCGACACCAGTTTACTGCGTCGTCAAGAAGTTTACCTTCGCGCACACTCCACAATATCACCTTATGGCGTTCGGCAATAAGCATGCGTATTGTTTCGGTGGCAAAAGGTATCTCCTCACCAATTTCCGGGTATTTATGTTCGACAATAGTTCCGTCGAAGTCCAATGCAATTACCATATAATGTATATGTACATTATTATATGTATTATACCTTTATTGAGGTGTCATTCTTGTTGCCATAGCTACTATTAGAATAGTTGCCGTAGCTGCCATATGCACCGTATTTGCCGTAATTGCCATAACTACCATAGCTACCGTTCTTACCATAGCTGCCGTATTTTGCATATTTACCATACTTGCCGTATTTGCCGTAGCCGTAGTAGTAGCCATACTTTTTCTTGGCCATATCTATGCCGTTGATTGCAATAGCAATGTTTGGTAATTTCTTTTCGGAGCTAAGACCGTTGATGAGGTCGAAGCTTGACTTCGCTGTATAGTCAGCGCGACATATGTATACAGTCATGTCAGCAACACGAGCAATCTGCAGTGTGTCTGTAACAAGACCTACTGGAGCTGTATCGATAATGATGTAGTCGTATTTTGACTTGAGTATCTCGAATATCATGTCGAGCGAATTGCGGCTGACAAGCTCCGTCGGGTTTGGCGGGATTGGTCCTGCCATTAGTATGTCGAGATTTTTGTTAATGCCCGATTGTACTATTTGTCCATTTACGTCAGCCTCTGTCGGAGCCGATTTCGTAAGCAAGTTGGTTATACCATGACGGTGGTCGTCAATCTTGAACAGTTCTGCAAGTCGTGGCTTACGGATATCAAGACCAATGAGTACTACCTTTTTGTCGAGCAATGCAAAGCTGACAGCTACGTTGGCAGCTGTAAATGTTTTGCCCTCACCTGATGTTGTAGATGTGAACATGATGGTCTTCTTGTCTTCGGGCAACTGGAATTGTATGTTGACACGCAATGAGCGGAAAATCTCCTCCATGAGATTGTTCTTGTTCTCATGTACCACAATGTCGGCCTTTGTCTTTGCTGTTTCGCTTGCAATGGCAATGTCGCCGATAATAGGCAGAGAAGTAAGATTTGCCACATCATCGTGTCCCTCAATCTTATAGCGCAGGAAGTTGATGATAAACAAGATGCCTACAGGTATTGCGAGTCCAAGTATAAGGGCAACAAGCATGATTATAGCCGATTTGGGGCTTATCTTACCGCCAAATTGAGGCTCGTCGATCAGTTTGCCCTTGTCGGCTGTAGCAGCAAGTGAAATAGAGTTCTCTTCACGCTTCTGCAGCAGCATGAGATACAGTCCCGATTTTACCTCCTGCTGACGGCCAATCTGTGTGAGGATACGTTCCTGCTCTGGAGTAGAGGCTATCTGATTAGCATAAGTGTTGAACTGCTGCTGGATGCTGTTACGCTGAATCTCATTGTTGCGTTGAGCCTGAGTCATTGCGCGACGTATACTTGAAATCAGCTCGTCGAGCTGTGCTGTGAGAGGTATTACAGCAGGTGACGTCTCGCTTGCAGTACGCAGGAGACGGTTACGCTGCATAACAATTTCATTGTATTTGTTGATGAGCGTAGCAGATGTAGGATCAGTGAGTCCTACGTTAGAGGGTAGAGTCTGATACTTGTTCGATGGTTCGTTCAAGTACTCGGAGATGCTGTACAGAAGTTGAATCTGTGTATTCATCTCTGCAAGCTTCTGATTGAATGTCTCAGTATTGGTTACTGCTGTTGTAGAGTTGATTTTAGGATCAACAATACGATAGTGGCGTTTTGTCGACTCAAGACTACCCTCGGTCTGTCCAAGTTCGCTGTTGATCTTCTCAAGACGAGTGTTGATAAACTGCTCGGTGCGCAGTGCAATCTCGTTCTTGTCCTCATTGGCTTGACGATTGTAGCAAACTGACAACTGCTTGAGATAGTCGATGGCACGTTGAGGAATTTCGTCGTTCAATACAAGCTGGGCGATGGTTGTTGTCTTTGATGTCTGGCTTACAGAAAGACTATTAGCATATTTTATTGCTGTCATGCTTGGCGACATGATTGTAATCTTCATTGCCTTTCCGTCGGGTAGAGCTTTGGCCGTAGTACGCTTGAGTGTTATTATACCAATGCTTGTGTTGATGGTATAAGGCATGCGGTCGGCTGTGCGGTCAATACTATATTTGACTGGAACTGAATTTTCTTCACTTCCAGATACGGTGGTGTATTGGCCGGTTATGTGATATTTTCCGTTTTGGCTGGTGATTTCCAGAGAAACGGGATTCTTGAGCTTTTCAAGATGCATCGGGTCTATATCTGCACTTATTGGCTCATTACCATATACAAGATTGGTCTTGACGCGTCCTTCCACCTTGTATGTGACATACAGCTTCAAGTCGCGACAGGTCTGCTCGGCAAGTCTTGTCGACTTGAGTATTTCCATCTCGTTGTCAATACCAGTCGAGTTGGACATAATACCGAGTGTGTTTGATGCCAGCAATGCACTTTTGCCTGAACGTGTAGGTTGGTTGTCATCATCTTTGATAAGCAGTTTTGCGCTTGCTTGATACATCGGTGTAGTGTATCTTAAGTAAGCGAACGCTACACCGAGACAGATAATGACAGACAATACAAACCACTGCCAGTTGAGTACCAGTGTCTTGTATATAAGTTGCAGATTTAATGACGAGGACTCTTCCGCGTCTTGTTGTGAGTTGTACAAGCCAACTTTTTTGTTTTCTTCCATTTTTTGGGTCTATTATTCTTGTTTCTTTTAATTTGACACTACCGCAGTGTGAAAAAAGTTCGTGCCTACAGCTTAGTCCTCATCGGCAAGTCGAAGCAAATATTTTCCGTATTCATTTTTACTCATAGGCTCCGCTACTTCTTTAAGGCGCTGAGCTGTTATCCATCCTTTCTTGAATGCAATCTCTTCAAGGCAAGCCACCTTAAGGCCCTGTCGCTTTTCAATAACCTCAATGAAAGTGCTTGCTTCTGACAGGCTGTCATGCGTTCCAGTGTCGAGCCATGCAAATCCGCGTTGTAGAGTTTTTACCTTCAAGTTGTCCTGTTTCAGATATTCTTGATTCACTGTGGTGATTTCCAGCTCTCCTCGTTTGCTTGGCTTTATTGTTTTGGCAATGTTTACTACGCTGTTGGGGTAGAAATAAAGTCCAACTACAGCATAGTTACTTTTTGGATGCTCTGGTTTCTCTTCAATGCTAAGGCATTTGCCGTTGCTGTCAAATTCTGCCACGCCATAGCGCTCAGGGTCGTTGACATAATAGCCAAACACAGTGGCGCTACCTTCTTTCTCGGCATTGGCAACACTCTCGTGCAGTAGTTGCGAGAATCCGGCACCATAGAAAATATTATCGCCGAGTACGAGGCAAACAGAGTCGTCGCCTACGAATTCTTCGCCAATAATAAATGCTTGCGCCAATCCTCCTGGATAA
>URQS01000022.1 GCA_900550035.1 uncultured Prevotella sp.
TCACGAATTTAGCTCCAAGCTTAATGTCTTTTAGCCTTTTTTCTTTTATGACATCGTAATCAGCACTATGGGCTATTACCGAGTCTAATCTTTCGTAAAGTTTCTTATTGTCTGCGTAAACATTAATTATCGACAGACAGATAGTAATGGTCAATATCAATGTTCTCATAGGTCTTGAAATATTTAGATCTTACCTTTTTATCTGCAAATTTATAGATTTTTTATTAGATATATTATATGAACTTCCTACTTTTTTAAAATCGTTTTTTTCTGATTCTTACTTTTTACCCCCCCCCATCCATTGTGTAAGTTATTGTTTATAAGATAGTTGTGATTTTCTTGCCTTACTTCTACTTACTGGAAACTTACTCAATGCACTTTAACCTCCAGGATATATATACCTTTGCACAGCAAAAGCCGGAACACCAAACTTGATTATTAAATAGTTTAATTTATAAAGGAAAGAATTGTTATTCAGTTTATACGATGATTAATCTTATGAATTTTAAAAAACTTAAGGCTGTCTTACTGGTGGCAGTCATCTTTATGCTGCTTCCTTTGAAGGCTGTAGGTCAGGCTAATACCTACTACGATAAGGGACAGAATGGTCAACGCTATACTCTGAAAGAGCGAATGGCGTTGGTAGGCCATAACTGTATGGTAAGCCGTCTTCCTGATGGTATTGAAGTAGGTTCTGGAGCGAAGAACCTCTCTAACTTATGTGACGAGAATCTTGATAATTGCTATGCTCTTCCAAATGTAGCAAACGTTACGCTCCTTGCAGGCTCACCTATTGTAGCCGTAAAAGACATGAAGCACTACATAGACAAGGATACTAAGGCTGGCTTTAAGATTTCGGGTGAAAGTAATGTGTTGAAACTTGATTTGTTGAAAGGCAATTACCATATTCGATTCTACAGAGACGGTAAGCTTTTGCTGTCATCTGAAGTGGAACAACTTGGTTTTACCGTGCTCAATCTGGCGGTAGGTAATATCGATTTAGGTAATAATGCTGTTGATATCGTTGCTGCAAAGCAACCGGAACAAGACTATGATGAGATTGCACTCGTTGGTAAAACCGGTATCACAGTGGATGCCGTAAATGGTCTCAAGATATATTATGCATTCGTAGGTGATGCAGAATATCCATTGGCAAATGGACATATTCAGAAATATGATGGTGACATAACTTTGAAAGCAGATGCGAGTGCTGGTAGTATTGGAGAACGTCATCTTATAAATGAAGACCTTACTGATGATTCAGCATTAGCAATTTTACTAAGTTTTGGGGCGGGTTACGCAAAGGTCACAGCCACAAAGAAAGGCTCTACAAACGAAACTTTTCCCCAAGGAACAGAGGCAGGTTTTGTATTTACTGCAGCAGACTTAATTAAGATTGGCGCAACACCCGTCATAACTCTTTATAACAAAGACGGCGAGAAAGTATGTCAGAAAAAAATTGAGACAACAATTTTGGCGCTTTCATTAGGAGTGGAGAACAAAAGAGTTTCTATTATAGCTCCATGTGATTTCTCAAGTGTACAACTTAATGTGTTGGGTGCAAAAGTTGGATCATTTATCAATGCCAAATACGCCTTTATCGTTCCCAAACCAATCACAGCAGGTCATCAATGCGAAATGAGCCCAACCGCCAGTCTTGACATTTGCAACTGCGATTCTCATTATCAGCTTAAATGGGACAATAAGAATTTCCCTAATGCAAAATGGGAAGAAGCAGAAACTTTGCCAACTGGTGTAAAGTTCGACTCAACCAACAACACTCTCGACTTCAGCGAGACAGATAGCTACCAAAATGGCTCTGACGAGAGAGTGACAGTAAAGATGAAGTTGATAAATACTGATGGTTGCTCTCAGATTATCACTATCAACTATGGTGGCTCTACCGAGCAGAAGCCGGAAAATAAGCCGGAAACCGTACTCTATAATGCAGACCCTACCAACCCGGAATATGAATTGGGCGATGGCAATAGTGCCGGAATCAACATTCTGAGTATCGTAAAGAATTATAACAATATCATCTCGCCTAAGCTGAATAGCTATGCCTCTTATTTCGGAGGTGTTAGTATTGGCGATTCTTATATTTGTAGCGTTAAGAAAAAGAATGGTAAGATTTCTGACGGAACTACTCGTCAGAGTGGTGAACGTCAGGTTGGTTTCGTAGTAACCGCTAAGGGAACTGCCTTGAGTGCTGATGTGCTTAAGCTGATGAATGTAAGAATTTACAACGAAGGAAAAGAGGTAGGTGGAGGTATCACTACTTCTGCTATCTCAGCCAAGTTGATTGGCAGTCAGGATACACATAAGATGAGATATTTTATCAAGGTTCCTGCAAGTACCGTTTTCGATGAAATCCGACTCTACTCATCAGGTCTGCTTGGTGCAGACCTCAGCGTGATGAACATCTACTATGCATATACAGCAGATGCAGAGGCTATTCTCGACGACCCAACTGTGGGTGCTGAAATCATATCGTTCGAAAAAAACAATGCCAGCATCAACGCCGACAGAACACAGTCTATTGGTGTGGCTAATGTAGGTAATGGTCTGAAAGACATCACCAACTGTATCGACGGCAACCTCGATACTAAGACAACCTTCCCTACAGGAGTAAAGGCTATTTCAGGTTCGGTACTTGCCGTAAAACTTGGTGTTACAGCAACACGCAATAAGCAGCTTGTAGTGGTAGTAAACAAGGAAGCCGTGGGATTAGGACTCGATGTTGCTGGTGCTATTGTTGTGAAGACCTATAAGACTGGTGTGACGGATCCCGTAGAAGAATTCAGCGATTGGAGCGTGCTTGGTGCCAATGTCATCACTTTAGGCGATAAGGGATATATCTTTATCAATCCGAAGGATGACTACGATGAGGTGGCAATTACAGAAGGTAATGGTGTAAGTCTTCTTGACGGACTGGCTGTATATGGACTCATGCTGCGTAACGACAAGGATGCAGACGGTACACCTGACGTTGATGAGCCGGGTGAAGACTGCAAGCAAGACCTCGTTTTCAATGAGGATGTAAATCTTAGCGAAAAGAGTCAGAAGAAATACAAGAAGAATCTGACCATGTATTTCAGACGTTCTTTCGTAGGTGGTAAATGGAATTCGCTCATGATGCCTGTAACTTTGACGAAAGAACAGTTTGTACAAGCATTTGGTGATAAGGCTAAACTTGCCGAGGCAGACGAGGTTCGCGAAGAAGCTAATAATCTGGTTATCGGATTCAAACTGGTGGATGAAAACAAGACTTTGGCTGGGAGTGACAACTATCTGATTGCCAATACTCCATACATCATCTATATGGACAACGACTTTGTGGAGAGCCGTAAGAATCAAGAGTATGATACTTATGATGTGGGAGTTATCAAGGGTCAGATATATGTAGTGGAAAAGGATAATGATAAAGTTGCTGGTGTTAGCTTCGAATATGATGCAAGCGTAGTTGATGGTCCTGTAGAGAAGCTATTCAATGATATACCCGTCGATATCACCTCAAAGTGGAATCTGTCTAGCCTGGCGATAAAAGGTAGTTATGAATCACATCAGAGTCTTGCCGCTGGCAATTACATCTGGAACAACGGCAATCTCTATCACCTTACGAAAGATAATCACTGGATGAAAGGCTACCGCTGCTGGCTCAATCCTACCTTGACGATCTCAACAAATGCAGCCCTCTTTACCTTCGGCGTAGGAGATGGTAATACAACGGGCATCCATCTGCCATCTGTTGGCAACAACTCAGGCAGCACAAAGGTTTATAACCTGAACGGTCAGCGTATACACGACATGATGGGTGTACAGCCAGGCATCTACATCGTGAATGGCAAGAAAGTGGTGGTGAAGTAAAAATGTTAAAAAAAATAAGTTTTATGACTAAGAAAAAATATATAGCCCCGGCAATCATTGTTTTGGATTGCGAGATGCAGAATTGTATTCTCGCTGCATCCAACGAAATGCAATGGAATCCTGGAGAAGGTGATAATATTGGTATCTATGAGGAGGGAGATGACCTGGATGACGAAATAACAGGTTAAAAACATAAATAGCTCAAACAACGAAGCGCCCTGCAAGAGTGAAAGCATTAACCAATTTAGTGCTTTTGCCTTTGCAGGGCGCTTTATCCTTGCCCTACTCACTCTGCCTTTATTTACAGTATATTGAGTGGATACGGCAGGGATGCCATACCCTCCTATGGTTTGCTTTATGGGCACGAATTGCCATGAATTATCCATGAATGTTTGTGACTAAAATAATTCGTGAATAATTCGTGTGCATTCGTGACGAAAAAACGATAAACGTAGAGATTAATGTACGATTAATGTTTTAGAACGCCCAATGATGTTTTTCATGTTAATCGTCGTTAATCGATCATTAATCTGTCGTTAATGTTATTGCCGTGAAGAGATTCGTTTTTTTTAATTATTACCCACACCCCATCATTGTCTTTACCATCTCGCATTAGTTCTCCAGCTTCTTTCAAAGCAGAAAGATCACGTTCTATAGTACGTGAACTTACCGACAAAGTCTCCGACATTTGTTTGGCAGTAACTGATGGAGATTGTCTTATAAGGTTAATGATTTTTTGCTGACGCTCAGTAAGTTTAATCTCCGACACGTCTCCGACATTATCTCCGACATTTGATGTATTGACAGAAGCATATATGACGGTCTGAAATTGAGCATGAGAAGATTCAAATACTGGTTTCAGTTCGTCCTTATAGCCATCTAAGGCTTTTGTCTCGTTACAGATGCGAGTGAGTCCACTGCCTCGCTTTTCCATGTAGGCTAGTTGAGCCATAACATTGGCAAGGATAGGATTTCGTCTTTCAGATGATACATTGGCTATATCAAGGTTCTGAATAAGCATACCATTGTACATACCTCCAGGGGAGGTGACAGTAAGACGATTATCATATATGTCAAGATGAACCTCACCACCCATCACCGTATAATCTCGGTGAATAAAATGGTTTACCATTGCTTCAAGCACGGCACGTTCGGCATACTCAGGTTTATTCTTTCTACCATTAGGTAGCTTCTCCCAACCTTTTCGGGTATTAGACTTTACAAAATTCATAGCCTCACGCAACAGCATAATAACGTTACCCGTAAATTCAGCGTCATTTATAGCATCACTCTTGTCATTTCCATCCCAACGTGTGCAATATAAGCGCGATTGCCATAGAGGGCAATCATCTGCAAACAAAGCTCCTGCATTGGTAAGAAAACCATTGCTTGTTACAAGACCAAATGAAATCAGATATTTTTTATTCCAATCTTGTTTAGTTCGTCTTTTGAACTCATTAGCCAAGATGATGAAAGTATTATTATCTTGCTTATAGCCTGTAACAAGTGAATCGTATGTCTTGTTTGAGCCTTTGAGAACCAACCGTACCATATGCTCGGCTGTAGCTGGCATACTTTCGTCACCAATACGAACAAAAGCGACACGTTGTCCATCACCGACATAATAGTATGGTGTATAGAAGCCTGCATTGACTTTCAGTTGCAAGACATTAAGACCTTCATCAGTTTTATGAGGTATCATTTCTACTTCTGGCAATGGATCCATATAGTCACGAATCTTACTGCTAACAGTTTCGCACACATATTGTATATCATCAAGTCCTTTAATGACTCCATCATTATCAACACCAAGAAATAAAGAACCACCAATTCCATTGGCAAAAGCACTTACGCTCTTCAGCCAACTTTTAGGTCTTTTTTCTTCAAGCATTAACTTAAAATCACATGTTGTACACTCACTTATTAGGTCCGTTATTTTCATTTTTTTGATTGAACGTTACTAATTATCAAACTAAACGAAAGATTGATAGCAAAGGTAGTCAATTTACTTCACATTGGGCACGAATTATATGAAAAAGCTTGTTTATTATAATAATTCGTGAATAATTCGTGTGCATTCGTGACGAAAAAACGATAAACGGAGAGATTAATGTTATTGCCGTTAAGAGATTCGTGGCTTCTGTAGTAGGATGGTTTCTATGTTTGCTTTATGGTCACGAATTGCCATGAATTATCCATGAATGTTTGTGACTAAAATAATTCGTGAATAATTCGTGTGCATTCGTGACGAAAATTATATTTGCATTTTTAACCGCTCAAAACTGTTAGTTGAGCGCACAACAAAATCTTTTGCTCTAAAATCGTGAGTTTTGCGCGTGCAGCGCTTATTGCGTTAGTATTCAGAGGGTTATGACGATGGTGGATGTTGGTGTGCAATAGTAGGCCGTGCGAAAACCCTACATTTTATTTCA
The DNA here is from genome assembly GCA_900550035.1 of uncultured Prevotella sp. Lineage (GTDB taxonomy): Bacteria > Bacteroidota > Bacteroidia > Bacteroidales > Bacteroidaceae > Prevotella. The sequence goes on from URQS01000022.1 coordinate 6,300, forward strand.
AATGTAGTCCTTTTGCACTGCAATAGGACTCCCGTTGCATTGCAATTAGGGTCTACTTGCACACCAAATGTAGTCCTTTTGGAGAGCAAGGAAGCTCCTAATTAAGAAAAAACGAGTGAAAGACCCCTCGTCAACCTATAAAAATCGCTTCAGAAATCTCTAGAATCAATTTTTTATTTGTAACACTTTTTTACTGCCAGTACAATATTTGCATTCTCTAAATTAATGTTATTTAGTGGCTAAACGTCCGTTATCTCGTCAATAATCAGTATTTTTGCAGATTGATTGTATAAGAAACATAAGATAACGACAATAATAATATGGTGAAAATAAAGATAGTGAACCGTGGCCGTCAGCAACTGCCGGCATACGCTACCGAGCTGAGCGCAGGCATGGACTTGCGTGCCAACATCGACGAGTCAATCACGCTCAACCCTATGGAGCGCCGCATCATACCCACAGGTCTGTACATTGCGCTGCCTCCGGGATATGAGGCTCAGGTGCGCCCACGCTCAGGCTTGGCACTGAAGCACGGCATCACTGTGCTCAACTCGCCTGGCACCATCGACGCCGACTACCGTGGCGAGATAGGCGTGCTGCTCATCAACCTCTCTACCGAGCCGTTTGTCATCACCGAGGGCGAGCGCATAGCACAGATGGTGATAGCACGCCATGAGCAGGGACAGTTTGAGGTGGTTGAGCAACTCGACCAGACCGAACGCGGTGAGGGCGGATACGGCCACACCGGAGTGAAGTAAAGAAGCAAACACACACATACGCAATGAACCCATACAAGAATCAGATAATCGGCATCGGAGCAGCCGCCCTGCTCGCCATTGCCCCAGCCATTGCTACGGGCATCGACAATCGTACGCGGGGCGTGGCTCAGCGACTCGATGCCGACACGATGACCATCAGCGCCAAGGAGCTGCTCGACGCCACACCGTTGGCAGACAGGCTCTTTCTCGATGCGGTGTGCAGCCAGCTAAGGGGCGACGACTCTACAGCGCTGCGCCTGCTCGACTCGTGCCGGACGGTCAACCCCAACGCTGCTGAGGCTTTCTACCGACTGGCACAGCAGTACACCGACATGGGCAACGACTCGCTCGCCACGCAGTATATGGAGCGTGCCGCACGTCTGCAACCTGCCAACGATACCTATCAGGAGAGCGTAGCAGCTACATATATACAGCAGCGCGACTACGACAGCGCAATCAAGGCATACGAAAATCTGTACTCGCACTATCGCGAACGTACCGATATTCTCGACATACTCGTGCGCCTGTATGGTGCCAAGAAGGACTACACGCGCATGCTGTCGACCATAGAGCGCATAGAGAAGATTGACGGCGAGAGCGACGAGCTGACATTTATGAAGATGAATGTATACGAGATGCGCCACGACACCAAGAACGCCTACCGCATGCTCAAGGCTCTGAACGACGCCCATCCCAACGAACCCAACTATAAGGTGATGCTGGGCAACTGGCTGATGAACCACAGCCGCCGCGACGAGGCATTCAAATGCTTCCAGGGCGCACTTGCCGACGACCCGCAGAACGCCTTCGCCCTCAACTCGATGTACGACTACTATCGTGCTGGCGGCGACAATGCGGCTGCCGACGAGCTGCGCGAGAAGATACTGTTCAGCTCGCAGACCGAGTCGAAGACCAAGGTGACCATGCTGCAGCAAGCCATAAAGGAGTCGGAGCAGAACGGTGGCGACAGCGTGGTGGTGCTCAGTCTGTTCGACCGCACCATGGCAGCGTCGCCCAAGGATGCCGACATATCCAACATGAAGGCTATGTACATGAAGCTGAAGGGCATGCCCGTCGACTCCGTCAACGCCGCCTTCGAGCACACGCTCACCTTCGAGCCCGACAACAATCTGGCGCGTATCAAGCTGATACAGGACAAGTGGGAGAAGAAGAAGTGGGACGAGGTGATAGTCCTGAGCACCGCCGGAACGCAATACAACCCCGACGACATGACCTTCTACTACTTCCTCGGACTCGCCTACTTCCAGAAGGACGACGACGACCACGCTCTCGACGCTCTGAAGCGAGGTGCCGACGAGATTGACGACCATGCCGACCCCGACATGGCAAGCGACTTCTACGGCGCGATGGGCGACATACTGTTCAAGAAGCACCAGCAGGAGGAGGCTTTCGTGGCTTACGACAAGAGCCTGAAATGGAAGGAGGACAACATCGTTGTGCTCAACAACTATGCCTACTACCTCTCCGAACTGCGCCGCGACCTGAAGCGTGCCGAGCAGATGAGCTTCAAGACGGTGCAGGCTGAACCCACCAACGCCACCTATCTTGACACCTACGCCTGGATTCTGTTCCTGCAGAAGCGATATGACGAGGCACGTGCCTACATCGACCGCGCTCTGCAGAACGACACCGACACCGTCAACGGCCCGAGCGCAGTGGTGATAGGACACGCCGGCGACATCTACTGCATGTGCGGCGACACCGACCGTGCCGTTGAGCTGTGGCAGCGCGCACTCAAGGCAGGAGGCGACAAGGCGGTGCTGACACGAAAGATAAAGACAAAGAAACTGAAGATAGAGGAACAATAAAGAAAAAAATGAAACGACTAATAACGATAATCTCTGTAATCGTCTTGCTCGCCTCGTGTGCCAGCAAGAAGGCTGTGACCGACGGCAGCGCCACTACCGGACTGTCGAAGACACAGAAGTCAGAACAGCAGGCGTTCATGAAGCGTGTGCTCGACAATCAGGTGCAGGCACGCAACATCGTGGCAAGCGCCGACTTCCGACTGGTAGCGGGCAACAAAGACCTCAGCTGCGACGGCAAGATAAGCATGCGTCGCGACGAGGTGATACGACTGCAGCTGTTGCTGCCCATTATACGTACGGAGATAGCACGCATCGACTTTACACCCGATTATGTGCTTCTCGTAGACCGTTTTCACAAGGAATACATCAAGGCTTCGTACAAGGACGTGAGCTTCCTGGCTGACAACGGACTGTCGTTCTACTCGCTGCAGGCTCTGTTCTGGAACCAGCTGTTCCTGCCCGGCGAGAAGACGGTGGGCGAGCAGATGCTGCAACGATTCACGTGCAGCCTGACCGACGTGGCTACAACAGTGCCCATGGGCTACAAGAGCGGCAAGATAGAATATCAGTGGAAGGCATCGAAGGCTACAGCGCTGATAACAGGAGCCGGTGCCAACTACCAGAGTGCGGGCCACGGCAAGTCGTCGCTCGTCTGGACCTACGACAACTTCCGCACGTTTGCAGGCAGACAGTATCCGCTGTCGCAGCAGTTTGCCGTGACCACCGACATCACCGGACGCCAGCAGGCAGTGCAGCTGACGGTGAAGATGTCGTCGCCCAAGAACTCAGCCGACTGGGATGTGGAGACTCAGCTGTCGGGCAAATACAAGAAGATAGAGGCACAGGACATACTCAAGAAACTCATGTCAATACAGTAAAAGCCAATGAAGCAATTTATAATGGCACTTCTCGCCACAGCCATGCTTGCCGCTCCTACGGATGCCACGGCTCTGACGCTCATGCAGCAGCGCCAGCACACCACGGCGCAGACCAAGAAGAAGCAGGCAGCAAAGACTCACGCAAGAAGACCAGCCAGCACAAAAAGAAAGACTACCGCCAAGAAGGCCACTGCCCGAAAGAAAACAACCAAGAAGGTGGCACGCCACACTTACTCTACAGCCGAGATACGCGGACTGCAGAGCAAGCGCACAGCCATGCAGAAGGAGATAAAGAAGCAGGAGGCAGCGCTGCGTGCCAATCAGGCGGATGTGAAGAAGCGTCTCAACGACCTGCTCGTCATCAACAGCGAGATAGACAAGCATCAGAAGAACATTGACGGTATTCAGAAGGATATAAATCATATTGACGGCAATATCGGACTGCTCAACGCCCAGCTTACGACATTGCAGAAGCAGCTGCAGGACCGCAAGGCTAAGTATGTGAAGTCGATGCGATACATCAACCGCCAGCATACGTTGCAAGACCGCCTGATGTTCATATTCTCCGCCAAGAACTTCGCCCAGATGTACCGACGACTGCGCTTTGTGCGTGAGTATGCCTCATGGCAGAAGGCGCAGGGCGAGATGGTGAAGGTGAAACAGGCGCAGGTTAATGAGAAACATCAACAGCTGCAGCAGGTGAAGGGGCAGAAGAACAACATGCTCTATCGCGGACAGCAGGAGCAGAAACAGCTTGAGGGCAAGCAGCAGGAGCAGCAGCAGGTGGTAAGCTCGCTGCAGAAACAGCAGAAGACCATACAGCGCGTCATAGACAAGCAGCGCAAGGACGCTTCGGCTATAAACGCCCAAATTGACCGACTCATTGCCATCGAGGTGGAGAAGGCTCGTGTACGTGCTGCCGAGGAGGCAAAGCGCCGTGCGGCTGAGGCTGCCGCTGCCAAGAAACGTCGCGAGGCTGAACTGGCACGCAAGCGTGCTGAGGCTGAACGCGCACGTATAGAGAACGAACGCCGACTGCGTGAAGCACGCGAGGCTGAGGCACGTGCCAAGGCTGAGGCACGTGCGGCACAGGAACGTGAGGCTGCCGCCCGTGCCGAAGCACAGCGCCAGCGCGATGCCGAGGCTAAGAGAAAGGCGCAGGCTGCGGCTGAGGCTGCGGCACGCGAGGCTGCCGAACAGAAGGCTGCCGCCGAACAGCGTGCACGCGAGGCTGCGGCTCAGCGCGAGGCTGTGGAGCGTAAGGCACGCGCCGACGAGCAGCGCTCTACCAAGGAGATAGCCCAGGCGCGCAAGGAGGTGGAGCAGACCACCACTATGTCGTCGGTCGACCGTATGATGTCGGGTGGATTTGAGGCCAATAAGGGTCGTCTGCCAATGCCTATCACGGGCAGTGCGCGCATAGTCAGTCATTACGGACAGAACAGTGTGGCAGGACTCAAGGGCGTGACCATCGACAACAAGGGCATCAACATCATGGGTCAGCCGGGCTGTCAGGCACGCGCCATATACGACGGCGAGGTGAGTGCCGTGTTCGGCTACAGCGGTTCGTACGTAGTGATGGTGCGCCACGGAGCCTACATATCGGTATATTGCAATCTGCGCTCGGTGGCTGTGCAGCGTGGTCAGAAAGTGGCTACACGCCAGAGTCTGGGCACAGTGGCGCAGGACAACATAATGCAGTTCCAGTTGCGCAAAATGCAGAACCGCTTGAACCCTGAGGCGTGGATAGGAAGATAAAAAAACACAAAGCCCCACCCCCAGCCCCTCCCCCGTAGGGAGGGGAGTGGTATGGTATGCACTGCAAACAATATATACATAATTAGAAACTCGTTGTATGTTCTTGTGAGGATATATAACGAGTTTTTTATTGTGGCAAGGAGTCTTGAAAATGTTAAGTATATTATATGTTCAAACTTGCAAAAAGGAGTTTTTGCATTGAAAAATCTATCATTTTGTTGGGTATATATATTTTTTTTATTAAATTTGCAATATGACTTTTGTAGGTCAATATTTGTGCTGTTATGCGTTCAATAATTATTTGTTAACCTCTAAAACTAAAATCTTATGAAAAAAATGTTTTTTTTGTTTGCTATTTTATATTCGTTCATTGTAGGTTGCAGTACTGATGTTGATGAAAGGCGTGACGTTGATTATGCTCAATACAACCAAAATGTGATAAATTATTTGCAGCGTAAGTATAATGTGGAGTCACAAGTTGAATTTGCGCCAAGCTACAAACAACGTTTGACAAGAGAAGCTGTTGAGAATCTGGAGGAATACTACAGGTTTATTGGGGCGATGAAAGAATCTCCAATGAAGATGAGTTGTATAAGTATGCCAAGTAGAAGTAGAGGTACAGGAGTGCAGACAGAGTCGTTTAATACTACTCTCAGTTATGAACTAGATGGCATTAATTTAACAATATCTTATGACGTTGATACCAATAGGAAGATAGCAGATGAACCACGCATATATGTAGGGCTTTGGGGCCAGGGGGCGTCAAAAAACTATACCAATGGCTGGTATACAGTCAACAGTCACAGATTTTTGTGTACAGCTTCTGCTGATAAAATCTGGGTTGATGTTGTGCGAGCCGACTATGTAGTGTTGTTTTATAATAATATGGTGTATAAGTTTATTGATGGACAATGGACTTTAGTTCCAGACTTACAAAGTGGATTATATGCAAGACAAACGATAAAGTTGGCTGCAACTGGAAGCGTCGATCTTGCAAACAATCAAAGTGGTTTTACGATGCATTATTCAGGAGCGGGCAGTTGGTTTCGCGAAGATTTATGACTCATAAACGATAATTAATTTTTTTAGTTGGTTTAATGAAAAGAAAATTAATAATCAGTATTCTTTTTGCTTTGTATGGCTTCACTGTGTCTGTAGCCCAGTCCCTTTGTTCCGATACGATAGCAAATCGCATGTGGAGACAGTTGTCAGTGTTTCCGCAGGAGAAACTTTATGCTCAGACCGACCGAGCGGAATATACGTGCGGAGACACTATATGGGTACGCCATCATGTGGTTGATGCCTTGACGGGAATGCCGTCGCATGTAAGCCGATACGTTTATGTGGAGTTGATAAATCCTCTTGGTAAACTTGTTGGCAGATATATGATGCGTCAGAATGAACAAGGTGTTGTGTGTGGATATATTCCGACGGAATTTGACATGCCTTCAGGTACTTATATGTTTCGTGCCTATACACGATACATGTCAAGGACAACTCCTGAATATCTATTCGAGCGTACGGTGCGTTTTCGTAGTGCTATAGAGAATTCCGTTAGGATAACTGCGGATAGTCGTAATGGTAAGTTACGCCTGTCGTTTATAAACCCGAAGACAGGACGTTCAATACATAATGGCAGCGTTAAGGTTTCTTCTGCTGATGGCGAGATTGTAACAACGGGGAACACTGATGAGGGCGTAAGATTACATATGGCTGACATTGGACGTAATCGGTGTTGTCTTCTTGTAGAAGTGGGCAACTATAGGGAGTTTGTTCCCGTTAGACATGGACGCATAGATCTGCAACTCATGCCAGAAGGCGGAAACCTTATAATGGAACAGCGCTGCCGAGTGGCATACAAGACGGTCGCTGATAATGGACTTGGTATAGACATGCATGCTGTTGTTACGGATGATAGCGGACATGTTGTTGCAGAATCAGGTGCTACGCATCTTGGTATGGGCATGTTCTATTTTACTCCACAAAAAGGTAGGGTGTATAAAGTGTCATGTAGGTCTGTTGACGGTCAAACTGCTGAGGCTCTATTACCTGAGGCAAAAACCGATTCTTACTCATTGTGCGTTACGCAGACAAACAACAATGTTATAGCTAATATTGTTGGCTATGGCGGATTGTCAGACGTTGGCAAATTGTGGATTGTCGTCCATCAAGGTGGCGCACCGTTATATGTTAGGAAGGTGGAAAGTGGAAGCTTGGTTTTTGCGCGTCGAATGTTCGACAACGGAATTGTGCATTTTGTTTTGGCTGATAGTAATATGAATATTGTCAGTGAGCGCATGGCCTTCATGTGGAATGGGGATGGGGCTTTTGACGATAGTTCCATGTTGCATTTTACATCAGGGATAGATTCTATGCGTAATGTGGAGATAGTTCTGCCAGACACTGTTGACGCAGACTGTGCGGTAAGTGTTGTTGATGCAGGCATGTCTTGTGCCGATACTGTACAGAATATAGTGTCGTCATTGACATTGTCGCAGGAATTACGCGGTTTTATAGAACAGCCGGCGTGGTATTTTTGGGGTAATGGCAGGCAAAGACAACTTGATTTGCTTATGATGACACAAGGTTGGCGGAGGTACGATATGTGTGGTGTATTGTGTGGAAAGATACAAATGCCCAAAGTGAAGCCTGAAGTAAGTATGTGCATAAGTGGTAAGGTGGTGTCTAACCTAATCTCTCATGGCAGAAAAGGGGCAAGTGTCACTATGTCGTCAAGCCGTGGAGGGCTGGCGGAGGTTGTTACGACTGACAATGCCGGACGGTTCTGTTTTGAAGGGTTTGAGATGCCAGATAGTACCGGCTATATGTTGCTGGCACGTAGCGCTAAGGGTAGTGCCAACAATGTAATTCGTGTTGATAGTGTATATTATCCAGATTGCATCAACATGTTTCCACAGCCATGGATGGAGCAAAAGCAGAATGCTTCAAACGAAGACAAATATGCGATGGCAAGGCATGGTGTTGAACGTATGGTGTTTCTGCCTGAGGTGACTGTGACTGAACGTTATCGCCCGAGGACGGAGTATGAAATGCTTGCAAAAATTGGTGGACGGTCTATAACTTCTGAAATGCTTAAGGATGAAGGCAGCAAGAGTGTATTTGATTATCTTAAAAGCACGTTTTATACTGGACTCATCTACAATTTCCAAAAAGAGTGGTTCTATTACAACAAAATACCCTCATACTTGGTCGTGGATGGAACTGTATGGAGTCTGTCTGCGGAAGTTAGTTCTAATATGGTTGGTCCTAATATGGTTGGTCCTACTATGGTTGCTATATTGCAAAGTATAAGGGCGAATAAAGTTAAGCAAATAGACATTATAAAAGGGCCGGTAACAGGAACGCTGCCTTCGCTTGCTGGATATTCGGCATTTGAAATGTTTAGTAGTGCCATCGTGGTTACGACCAAGGAGCAGTCCGATGCTTCAAATACCGATGTAGTTCTGTTTCGTCCTCTTGGCTACCAGCGTCCCGCTGCATTCTACAACCCCAAGTACGATGCCCCCGACGACTACGCCCTGCGTCCGACCGTCTACTGGAATCCGTCGGTACTGGTCAAAGCTGGCAAGGCGTCGCTGCAGTTCCTGCCCAACGGCGCAAAGCGATACCGCATAACCATAGAGGGGGTCGACCGTAGCGGTAAGCTCATTTCTGTGCAGAAGGAGACCGAATAAGGAGAAATAGGCTTATACCGATAGAAAATGCAATAAATATTTGTGTACGTTGCGAAAAATTAGTAATTTTGCATCGTTCAGTGGAATGAGGGGCTCCGAGAGAGCTCCTCATTTTTTATTCTCTAATGTATTTATATGATAGACAAAAACACCGTAAGAAGTATTGTTAATGAGTGGCTCGACGGCAAGGAATACTTTCTTGTCGACGTGGAAGTAAGCCCCGACGACCGCATCGTAGTTGAGATAGACCATGCCGATGGCGTGTGGATTGAGGACTGCGTGGAGTTGAGCCGTTACATCGAAGATCATCTGAGCCGCGACGAGGAAGACTACGAACTCGAGGTTGGTTCGGCAGGATTGGGTCAGCCCTTTAAGGTGCCACAGCAGTATCACTGCTTTGTGGGCAAGGACGTTGAGGTGCTTGATGCCGATGGACTGAAGTACAAAGGCGTGTTGAAGAGCGTCGACGGCAATGACTTTGTGGTGACTGTTCAGGAGAAACAGAAAGTGGAAGGCAAGAAGCGCCCGCAGCTCGTGGACGTAGACCGCACATTCCAGATGGATAAGGTGAAATATACAAAATACTTAATAAATTTCAAATAAGCTATGGCAGCAGCAAAGAAAGACGACATTGTGAGCATGTTCGACTCGTTCAAGGAATTCAAGGAGACCAAGAACATCGACCGCACCACTTTAGTAAGCGTTCTGGAAGAGAGCTTCCGTAACGTTCTGGCAAAGATATTCGGCAGCGACGAGAACTTCGACGTTATCGTCAACCCCGACAAGGGCGACTTCGAGATTTACCGCAACCGTGTGGTTGTAGCTGACGGCGAGGTAGAGGACGAAAACAAGCAGATCGCCCTGAAGGAGGCACGCAAGATAGAGCCCGACTATGAGGTGGGTGAGGACGTATCAGAACGTGTAGAGTTCGCCAAGTTTGGCCGCCGTGCCATACTCAACCTGCGACAGACTCTCGCATCGAAGATTCTTGAGCTTGAGCACGACTCACTCTACAACAAGTACAAGGACCGCATAGGACAAGTTATCGCAGCCGAGGTTTACCAGGTGTGGAAGCGCGAGGTGCTCGTAGTAGACGACGAGAACAACGAGCTCATCCTGCCTAAGGCAGAGCAGATACCTGCCGACCAGTATCGCAAGGGCGAGACAATACGCGCCGTCATAGAGCGTGTAGACAACGAGAACAACAACCCCAAGATTATACTTTCGCGCACAAGCCCAATGTTCCTGCAGCGTCTGCTGGAGGCCGAGGTGCCCGAAATAGCTGAAGGACTCATCGCCATCCGCCGCATAGCACGCATGCCGGGCGAACGCGCCAAGATTGCCGTAGAGAGCTTCGACGACCGTATCGACCCCGTAGGAGCCTGCGTAGGCGTGAAGGGTAGCCGCGTACACGGCATCGTGCACGAGCTGTGCAACGAGAATATCGACGTAATCAACTACACCGCCAATACAAAGCTCTTCATACAGCGTGCGCTTTCGCCCGCTAAGGTGTCGACCATCAAGATTGACGAGGAGAACCACAAGGCTGAGGTATACCTGAAGCCGGAGGAGGTGAGCCTTGCCATCGGCCGTGGCGGTATGAACATCAAGCTCGCGTCAATGCTGACCGAGTATACCATCGACGTATTCCGCGAGGTGAGCGAGGAGGATGCCGACGAGGATATCTATCTCGACGAGTTCTCTGACGAAATCGACCAGTGGGTGATCGACGCCATCAAGGGCATCGGTCTTGACACCGCCAAGGCCGTGCTCAACGCACCGCGCGACATGCTTGTTGAAAAGGCCGACCTCGAAGAGGAGACCGTAGACAACGTGCTGAAAGTGCTCCGCGCTGAGTTCGAGTAAGCGGATATTGCATATAAGGGGGCTTCAGAAACCGCGAGGTTTCTTGGAACTCCCTTAGCGAGTATCTAATAGGAACTCAATTCTGGCATGTCGCGGACATGCTGCAAGTAATAAATAATAAAACCCTAACAAAGCAAAAGGAAAAGACGTAAACAGAGTAGCGACAAAGCAGAGGTAGGCAGACGTTTTACTTTTTTACTCTTTTACTCTTTTACTTTTAAAACAGATAAATATGAGCATCAGGTTAAACAAAGCATTACGAGAGTTGAATATAGGACTCCAGACGGCAGTGGAGTTTCTTGAGAAAAGAAGCGAACTGGGAGAAGTGAAGGCAGAGCCGAGCTTCAAGCTGAGTGAAGCTCAGTACAATGCCCTCGCCGGAGCATTCCAGCAGGACAAGGAGGTGCGTTCTCAAGCTGAAAAACTCTTGCAGAAAAAGCCGAAAGAAAAGAAGAAGGACGACAACCGTGCCGAACGACTCCTTTCATCGTCTACCCAGCAGCAGTACAAGCCGTTGGGCAAGATTGACCTTGACAGCATCGGAAAGAAGCCTTCCGAGCTGAAGCCAGCTGCACCTGAGGCTCGTAAGGAGCCTCAGGCCAAGACTGCTGCCGTAAGTCAGAAGCCGGCAAACAAAAAAAATACACAGGGCAGCGAGGCTACTGCCAACAAGACTGTGGAAAAGACGGAAACAAAAAAAATACAAAAGCCAGTGGTTCAAGACAAAGAGAACAAACCCAAAGTGAAGCAGGAGCCTACTACGGCTGCCACAAAAACGGATGCGAAAACAGCCGCAACCACAGAACAGAAACCAGCCGCTGAGACCACTAAGACGGACTCAACATTGTTCACCACCAAGAGCGAGAAGAAGATGCTCAACACACCTAAGGTGAACGTACTCGGCAAGATCGACCTCAACGCGCTCAACCAGACACACGCCCCAAGAAGAAGTCGAAGGAAGAGAAGCGTAAGGAGCGCGAGGAGAAGTCGCAGCAGCAGCGCGGCGACAAGAAGAAGCGCGAACGCATCAACAAGGTGCGCGTAGACATCAATGCTGCAGCCAACCAGCCTGGCGGACAGGGGGGCAAGAACACCAACGCCGGAGGCAACGGTGGCGGAAGCGGCAAGAACAAGAAGAAGAATCGCGGACGCGGACAGCAGAAGCCTGCTGAGGTGAACGACGAGGACGTAGCACGCCAGGTAAAGGAAACTCTCGCACGACTCACTAATAAGCAGAATCAGAACAAGAAGGGTGCTAAGTATCGTAAGGAGAAGCGTGAGGCTGCTCAGGAAAAGATGAATGAGGAGCGTCGCGAGGAGAAGAAGGAGAGCAAGACACTGAAGCTGACCGAGTTTGTGACTGTTTCGGAACTGGCTACTATGATGAACGTATCGGTAAATCAGGTGATCGGAACTCTCATGAGCGTAGGTATAATGGTGTCAATCAACCAGCGTCTGGATGCCGAGACCATCAACCTCGTGGCTGAGGAGTTCGGATTCAAGACCGAATATGTCAGCGCTGAGGTGCAGGAGGCTATCACCGAGGTAGAGGACGACGAGAACGACCTCGTCCCACGTGCTCCAATCGTTACCGTAATGGGTCACGTTGACCACGGTAAGACATCATTGCTCGACTATATACGCAAGACCAACGTTATCGCCGGTGAGGCTGGCGGTATCACACAGCACATCGGTGCATACAACGTTCAGCTCGAGGACGGTCGTAAGATTACATTCCTCGATACTCCGGGTCATGAGGCGTTTACCGCCATGCGTGCCCGTGGTGCCCAGGTGACCGATATCGCCATCATCATCATCGCTGCTGACGACGCCGTGATGCCTACTACCAAGGAGGCAATAGCACACTGTCAGGCTGCCAACGTACCGATGGTATTCGCAATCAACAAGATTGATAAGCCGGGCGCAAATCCCGACCGTGTACGTGAGGAACTCTCTGCCATGAACCTCCTCGTAGAGGAGTGGGGCGGTAAATATCAGTGTCAGGAGATTAGTGCCAAGAAGGGACAGGGCGTTAACGACCTTCTGGAGAAGGTGCTGCTTGAGGCTGAAATGCTCGACCTCAAGGCCAATCCTAACCGTAAGGCTACTGGCTCAATCATCGAGTCGTCGCTCGACAAGGGTCGTGGCTACGTTTCGACAGTGCTCGTAAGCAACGGTACGCTGCGTGTAGGCGACAATATCATCGCCGGAACATCATGGGGCCGTATCAAGGCTATGTTCAACGAGCGTAACCAGCGCATCGAGTCGGCAGGACCGGCTGAACCAGCTATCATCCTCGGACTCAACGGTGCTCCTACAGCGGGCGACTCATTCCACACTCTTGAGACAGAGCAGGAGGCACGCGACATTGCCAACAAGCGTCTGCAGCTGCAGCGTGAGCAGGGTCTGCGTACTCAGAAGCGTCTCACACTGTCGGACATCTCTCACCGTATCGCACTCGGATCGTTCAAGGAGCTCAACATCATCGTCAAGGGCGACACCGACGGTTCAATCGAGGCTCTGTCGGATTCGTTCATCAAGATGTCTACCGAGAAGATCAAGGTTGATGTTATATACAAGGCTGTGGGACAGATTTCAGAGAGCGACGTTACGCTCGCCGACGCTTCCGATGCCATCATCGTCGGCTTCCAGGTGCGTCCTTCTGCAGCAGCACGCAAGCTTGCTGAGCAGGAGGGTGTAGAAATCAACACCTACTCAGTAATCTACGACGCTATCGACGACGTTAAGTCAGCCATGATCGGTATGCTTGACAAGGTGAAGAAGGAGGTTATCACCGGTCAGGTTGAGGTACGCGAGGTGTACAAGATTTCTAAGGTCGGAACCGTTGCCGGATGTTATGTTACCGAGGGTAAGGTACACCGTGCCGACAAGGCGCGCGTCGTACGCGACGGTATCGTGGTTCACACCGCCGAGATTGCTGCCCTCAAGCGCTATAAGGATGACGTTAAGGAAGTTGCCACCAACTTCGAGTGTGGTATCTCGCTTGTCAACTTCAACGACATCCAGCAGGGTGACGTGCTCGAAACCTTCACCGAGATTGAGGTTAAGCAGACTCTGTAATAATACTTACATAAGCATAATTGCCGTGTCGGGAATACGTTCCTTGCGCGGCAATTTTTTGTTATAATAAAATAATGTATATTTTTCGTTAAATCACTACGGATTTAGTAATTTTGCATTTTAAAACAGAACGTCGGAATGCACGGCTCAAATGAGCGCCCGGCATCCGGCTAACTTACTGCAAAAATGGAAAATAAAGATACAAAAAATGCCTTTGTGCGCCAGGTGGCTGAGCAGAAATACGAATACGGCTTCACCACCGACGTGCATACTGACATCATAGAGAAGGGACTCAACGAGGACGTTGTGCGGCTCATCTCCCAGAAGAAGGGAGAGCCGGAATGGATGCTCGAGTTCCGATTGAAGGCGTTCCGCCACTGGCAGACACTCGAACAGCCCACATGGGGACATGTTCATCTGCCCGAAATCGACTATCAGGCAATCTCATACTATGCCGACCCGCTCGCAAAGAAGCCTAAGGACGAGAAGAAGGAGATTGACCCGGAGCTGATGAAGACATTCGACAAGCTTGGCATTCCTCTTGAAGAGCGTCTGGCATTGAGCGGAGTGGCTGTGGATGCCATCATGGACTCAGTGTCGGTGAAGACAACATTCACACAGCATCTTGCCGAGAAAGGCATCATATTCTGCTCTATCGGTGACGCCATAAAGAATCATCCCGACCTCGTGAAGCAGTATCTCGGTTCGGTGGTGCCGTATCGTGACAACTTCTATGCAGCGCTCAACAGTGCTGTATTCAGCGACGGTTCGTTCGTATATATCCCTAAGGGCGTGCGCTGTCCGATGGAGCTGAGCTCTTACTTCCGCATCAATGCCCGCAACACGGGCCAGTTTGAGCGAACTCTCATCATTGCTGATGACGATGCATACGTTTCGTATCTCGAAGGATGCACCGCTCCGATGCGCGACGAGAACCAGCTGCACGCCGCTATTGTGGAGATTATCGTCAACGACAACGCCGAGGTGAAGTACTCAACTGTGCAGAATTGGTATCCAGGCGATGAGAACGGCAAGGGTGGTGTGCTCAACCTTGTTACCAAACGCGGTGACCTGCGCGGTGTCAACTCAAAACTGTCGTGGACTCAGGTAGAGACAGGTTCTGCCATAACATGGAAGTATCCGTCGTGCATTCTGCGTGGCGACGGCTCGCAGGCAGAATTCTACTCAGTGGCAGTGACCAACAACTATCAGGAGGCTGATACCGGAACGAAGATGATTCATATGGGCAAGAACACCAAGTCGACAATCATTTCGAAGGGAATTTCAGCCGGACACAGCCAGAACTCATACCGTGGACTTGTACGTGCCACAAGCAATGCCGACAACGCCCGCAACTATTCGTCGTGCGACTCGTTGCTGCTCGGTTCCGACTGCGGAGCACACACTTTCCCATACATGGATATTCACAACGACACAGCTGTCGTGGAGCATGAGGCAACAACCTCGAAAATATCAGAAGACCAGCTCTTCTACTGCAATCAGCGCGGCATACCGACCGAGCAGGCTGTAGGACTCATCGTGAACGGATACGCCAAGGAAGTGCTCAACAAGCTTCCGATGGAGTTTGCCGTTGAGGCTCAGAAGCTGCTGAGCGTATCATTGGAAGGAACGGTTGGATAAGAATTCAAAATTTTAAAACTCGAAAAATGTTAGAAGTAAAGAACCTCCACGCCACAATTGCTGGCAAGGAAATACTACGAGGCATCAACCTCACAATAAAAGACGGCGAAATCCACGCCATCATGGGACCTAACGGTTCTGGCAAGTCTACTCTTAGTGCTGTGCTCACTGGCAATCCTCTCTATGAGGTGACAGAGGGTGAGGCATGGTTCAATGGCAAGAATATCCTTGAGATGAAGCCTGAAGATCGTGCACACGAAGGAATCTTCCTCTCGTTCCAGTATCCGGTGGAGATACCGGGCGTATCGATGACCAACTTCCTTAAGGCTGCTGTCAACGAGAAGCGCAAGTATCAGGGTCTGCCCGAACTTAAGGCAGGCGACTTCCTGAAGCTCATGAACGAGAAGCGCAAGATTGTAGAACTCGACTCGAAGTTCACACGCCGCTCTGTTAACGAGGGCTTCTCGGGCGGCGAGAAGAAGCGCAACGAGATATTCCAGATGGCTATGCTCGAACCGAAGCTTGCCATTCTCGATGAGACCGACTCTGGACTCGACGTAGATGCAATGCGTATTGTTGCCGACGGTGTAAACAAAATGCACAATCCTGAGACATCAGCCATAGTCATCACTCACTACGAGCGTCTGCTCGATATGATTAAACCCGACGTGGTGCACGTGCTCTACAAGGGACGCATCGTGAAGACTGCCGGACCGGAACTTGCCAAGGAGATTGAGCAGAGAGGATACGACTGGATTAAAGCAGAGATAGGAGAGGAGTAATAATGAACAGCGAACAACAATACATCGACCTTTATCGTAACACACGCGAACAAATCTGCGCACACAGCGCCGACGCATTGAACGCAGTGCGTGACGCAGCCTTTGCCGATTTCGAGCGCTTGGGTTTCCCGTCACGAAAGGTTGAGAGATATAAATATACAACTATCGACAAGCTCTTCGAACCAAACTACGGATTGAACATCAACCGTATCGAAGTGCCAGTTGATCCATACAAGGCGTTCCGTTGCGACGTGCCAAACCTCAGTACATCGCTCTACTTCATAGTAAACGACCAGTTCCGCCAGGCACTGCAGCCCAAGGACAATCTTCCTGAAGGCATCGTAGTGGCGTCGCTTGCCGACTATGCCAAGCAGAATCCTGAGTTTGTTGCCAAATACTACGCCCGTCTGGCAAAGACCGACGAGGACGGCATCACCGCTCTCAACACAATGCTGGCACAGGACGGACTGTTGGTGTATGTGAAGAAGAATGTCGTAGTAGACAAGACGGTGCAGGTGATAAACATTCTGCGCTCTGCTGTAGACCTGATGGTAAACCGTCGTGTACTCATCGTCATGGAAGAAGGCGCTAGTGCAAAGTTTCTCTTCTGCGACCATGCTGCCGACGACAGCCAGTACCTTACAACACAGATTATCGAGGCTTATGTCGGAGCCAACGCTTCGCTCGAACTGTACTGCATGGAGGAAACTCACTACAAGAACACACGTGTGTCGAACGTGTATGTTGAGCAGCAGCGCGACTCACGTTTCCACCATAACGTAATCACTCTGCACAATGGAGTCACCCGCAACCGTCTCGACGTGATGCTGAAGGGTGAAGGTGCCGAGTGCTGGTGCAACGGTTGCGTGATAGCCGACAAGACACAGCACGTCGACAACAACACGCTCATCGACCATCAGGTGAGCCACTGTACGAGTCACGAGCTCTACAAGTATGTGCTCGACGACAAGTCGACTGGAGCGTTCGCAGGTCGTGTTCTCGTGCGTCATGGAGCACAGAAGACTGTCAGCGAAGAGGTAAACCAGAACCTTTGCACCACAAAGACAGCCAGAATGTACACCCAGCCGATGCTTGAGATATACGCCGACGACGTGAAATGCTCGCATGGCTCTACCGTAGGACAGCTCAATGATGCCGCATTGTTCTATATGCGACAGCGTGGCATCAGTGAGAAGGAAGCCAAACTGCTTCTCGAGTTCGCCTTCGTCAATGAGGTGATAGACCAGATACAGCTTGAACCACTGCGCGACCGCCTGCACTATCTCGTAGAGAAGCGATTCCGTGGCGAACTGAGCAAGTGTGAAGGCTGCAAAATGTGCAAGTAAAAGGAAAAGTGAAAAGAGAAAAGTGAAAAATCCAAATGTTTAGAAGAATATACTATTCTCTTTACTATTTGATTCTTCACTTTTCCCTTTTCCCTCTTCACTTTTCCACACCTCTCTATTATTAGGCTATTTGATTTTTCACTTTTCACTTTTCTCTCTTCCCTTACCAATATGTACGATATCAATAAAGTCCGCGCCGACTTCCCCATACTTTCGCGCACCGTCTACGACCGCCCACTCGTATATCTCGACAATGCGGCTACAACACAGAAGCCATTGTGTGTGCTTGATGCCATGCGCGATGAATATCTCAACGCCAATGCCAACGTACATCGTGGTGTGCATTATCTGTCGCAGCGTGCCACCGACCTGCACGAGGCAGCCCGTGAGACCGTCCGCAAGTTTATCAATGCTCCAAAGACCGAGGAGATAATCTTCACTCGCGGGACAACGGAGAGCATCAATCTTGTGGTGTCGTCGTTCTGTGAGGAGTTTATGCACGAGGGCGACGAGGTGATAGTGTCGGTGATGGAGCACCATTCCAACATCGTGCCTTGGCAGTTGCAAGCCGCCAAGCGTGGCATTGCACTCAAGGTAATACCGATGGACGACAGCGGAAAGCTCGATATGGAGACTTATGAGCAGCTGTTCAGCGAAAAAACAAAGATTGTCAGCGTTGCTCATGTCAGCAATACGCTCGGAACCGTCAATCCAGTGAATGAAATCATCCGCATAGCACACGACCACGGCGTGCCGGTATTGGTAGACGGAGCGCAGTCGACTCCTCATTTTGCAGTAGACGTGCAGGCTATGGACTGCGACTTCTTTGCCTTTTCCGGTCATAAGATTTATGGCCCGACGGGCATTGGAGTGCTGTATGGCAAGGAAGAGTGGCTCGACCGTATGCCGCCCTATCAGGGTGGAGGTGAAATGATAGAGAGTGTGAGCTTCGAGAAGACGGTGTTCGAGAAGCTGCCGTTCAAGTTTGAGGCAGGCACTCCTGACTATGTAGCCACTCACGGACTTGCAACAGCCATTGATTATGTGTCGGCTCTCGGCATGGACAACATTGCCCGACATGAGCACGAACTCACCGAATACTGCATGAAGCAGTTGGCTGAGATACCCAATATGCGCCTCTTCGGCACCACTGAGGGCAAGGATGCTGTAGTGTCGTTCCTTGTAGGTGACATCCATCACCTTGATATGGGCACCCTGCTCGACCGTCTCGGCATAGCCGTGCGCACTGGTCATCACTGCGCCCAGCCCGTAATGGACCGTCTTGGTGTGCAAGGTGTGGTGCGAGCATCGTTCGCATTGTATAATACTAAGGAAGAAGTCGACGCTCTTGTCGCTGGTGTGAGAAGAGTAAGTCAGATGTTCTGATACGCTTATTTACCGAATATTCATCAGGCTATGGCTTCTGACCATAGCCTGCACAAACTGCTTGACTATGGAACTTGAACATTTACTTTATTTGATGTACGGCATGTGCATCATGTTTCATCTGATGATGGCTTGGATATTCTGCCGTCGTGGTCTGCCGTTGTCCAAACGACTGATAGGTGTTCTCATGTTGTTGATAGCGATACAGTATATCAAGGACTTGCCATGGGTGAGTTTTTTTTATACCGATGATTGTTTTCGTGATCGTTTGTCAACGTGTATAGACATAGTCACCGTACCGGTTTATGTGTCGGTATTGGTTGAATTATGCCGCCCAGGTTCAGTCAATCTGCGTCGTGGCTTCTTGGCTGAGTTGCCGTTTCTTGTATTCTTCTTATTATATATAGTCTTTGTCAATTCATTCTTTTTCTATGCTCTTTTAGCGATGTCTATTGCCTATGGCACATGGTGTGCCGTGTGGACCTTGCGCGAATTGCCCGTATATCACCGACGGCTGAAAGAGGAGTACTCGTACGATGAAGAAATCAATCTGCATTGGCTTCGTGGAGTGATGATATTTTTCTATATTATACTTGCCGCCTGGATATATCAGGCTTTATTCAAAGGCTATTTCTCCGACTTGGTTTATATGACAGTCTCGCTTGTATCGTGGTCGGTGGTGTGCTATTTCATCAACAGACAGGACGTTGTGTTCCGCGAAGTGGTGGGTAGCAGTGGCAGTGGGGCGATGGATTGTAGTGACATTGAGGCGCAGACAACAGACAGTTCAGAACAACAACCATGTCCGCAACCTCCTGTTCCACCTTCCGTCAGTGTGGAGTCCTCGACCCAGACATCAGATATAGACGAGCAAATGGTTGCTGATATATATAAAGCCTTCGAAGAAGACAAGATTTATCTTAATCCGAAACTACGTTTGTCAGACCTTGCTGCACGTATCGGCACCAACCGAACCTATATGAGCCAGTATTTCAATCATACGTGCGAACAGTCGTTCTACGAATACGTGAACAACTATCGTGTGCGTCATTCAATGGGGCTTCTGAGCGACACCGACTATACTCTTGAGATAATAGCAGAGATGTCAGGCTTCAATTCGCTGTCAACATTCCGACGCGCTTTCATCCAGAAGAATGGATGTAGTCCGCAACAATATCGAAGCGAAATGGCTTTGTGAGAGTCGCATAACGTGCATTTCGCAAAGTTTTGACAAATGGACTCCAACTTCTTTTGGCTTTTTGCGTCTCACTTTTTACTTTATGGCACATCATTTTTACTGAATGACACGAGTTTGAAGAAACATTTTTCTAACTTTGCTATCGCTGCTAAGAGATAGGACACACAAGGTAAAATGAGCAGGAAAGTGACGACACAGAAACTTTAATATATATATGGCTCATGTGTTGCGTGTAGACTGAAGGTTGTACACAAAGCAGATTGATGAGCTGAACTATGGAATTAAAAAATCAGTAATGTAGAATCGACCATTATTTTTGGGCTGCAAGAGTAGCAGCTATTATTTTTTAGAAACAGAAAACAAGTAAAAGCAGTTTGTAATTGTTTGATAATGACAATTTGAATCGGGCCGTCTGACAGTGATGCCAGGCGGCTTTTGCTTTTTATATGCAATTACACTTAATTCACTTGAATAATTTGGCTGTTTCGATTTTTATTGCGTAATTTGCGTCTAATAACGAAAACAATAATCTACAATGCAATATACTATTAATGTAAGAGGCCGACTCGTTGACCTCTCACAACCCATGGTAATGGGCATACTCAATGCAACACCTGACTCTTTCTATAGTGGTTCGCGCAAGCAGACAGAGGCTGAGATAGCCGACCGCGCCAACCAAATCATTGCCGAAGGCGGTAGCATCATTGATGTCGGTGCTTTCTCGACACGTCCCGGTGCTGAAGAAGTGAGCGTGGAGGAAGAGACAGCGCGCCTGAAACGCGCCCTGCAGATAGTGCATCGCGAGCAGCCCGATGCCATAGTCAGCGTCGATACCTATCGTCCGCTTGTGGCACGTAGATGCGTAGAGGAGTTCGGTGCCGACATAATCAACGATGTGTCGGAAGGCGGACTGACTGGCATTGTAGGTCAGGCGATACACGAAGAGGGCGATATGTTTGAGACGGTGGCGCGTCTTGGCGTACCTTATATATTAATGTCGGTGCAGCCTACGCTCGAAAAGATGATGATGGGTTTTGCCGAAGAGGTGCAGCGACTGCATAGTCTGGGTGCCAAGGACATCATACTCGACCCCGGCTATGGTTTCGGCAAGACGCTCGAGCAGAACTACGAGATTATGAAGCATTCGGAGCGACTGCTGGAGTTCGGTCTGCCCGTGCTCGTGGGCATCTCGCGCAAGAGCATGATATACAAGCTCCTGGGCGGCGACCCAACCACATCGCTCAATGGCACAACAGTGCTCAACACCATATCTCTGCAGAAGGGAGCCTCAATCCTTCGTGTACATGATGTAAGAGAAGCTTTCGAGTGCATCAAAATTGCAGAACAATTTTGATGCACTCGAAAGAATTAGGAGTTAGGAATTAGGAATTAGGAGTTGGTTGCTATGTCCAAACTCTAATTCGTAACTCCTAATTCCTAACTCGTAATTCCTAACTCCTAATTCGTAACTCCTAATTCCTAACTCGTAATTCAGAATATATGTTCGCATTCGGAATAAAAGACATCATCGACATATTGCTTGTCGCCCTGATGCTATACTACATCTACCGTCTGATGAAGGAGAGCCGTTCGCTCAATGTCTTCATTGGCATTATCGTGTTCGTAATGGTGTGGCTCTTCGTGAGCCAGGTGCTTGAGATGCGACTCTTGGGTGCCATTATGGACAAGTTGGTAAGCGTGGGAGTAATTGGATTGATAGTGCTCTTTCAGGAAGAAATACGCCGGTTCCTTTACTCGCTCGGTGCCCATCAGCGCTTCAAGCAGTTCACGCAGTTGTTCATGGTAGGCGGCAAGGACAAGAAGAAACTCATCGACAAAGAGACCATCATGCCCATTGTGATGGCATGTATGGATATGTCGCGCGGCAAGGTGGGCGCACTCATGGTGATAGAACGTGGCGTACGCCTTGATGACATCGTGGACACGGGCGACCTTATCGACGCGCGCATCAACCAGCGGCTCATCGAGAACATCTTCTTCAAGAACTCGCCGCTTCACGACGGAGCCATGATCATCACCGGCAAGCGCATACGTGCCGCCGGCTGCATTCTGCCCGTTGCACATAATCACGACATTCCAAAGGAATTAGGACTGCGCCACCGTGCCGCACTCGGCATTTCGCAAGATAGCGACTGTATTGCCATTGTAGTGTCAGAAGAGACCGGTGGCATCAGTGTGGCGATAAAAGGCGAGTTCCAACTGCGTCTTTCGGCAGAGAAACTGGAGAATATACTCTCTAAAGAGATGAACTTTTAAAATAAATGAGTTACGCACGGCGTAACTCATTTATTTTTACTAATTTTGCAAAGTCAATGTGACAAAATAACTAAATACGGATTATTAAAAACTAAAGTTATTCCACATAATTATGAACTTACTTGAACACATCGTTGCGCGCGCCAAGAGCGACAAACAGCGCATCGTGCTCCCCGAGGCTACCGAGGAGCGTACACTTAGAGCAGCCGACCGCGTATTGGCCGACGACATTGCCAATCTTATCCTCATCGGCAACCCTGAGGAACTCAAGACACTCGCCGAGAAGTGGGATCTCCACAACATCGACAAGGCAACAATTGTCGACCCAGAGAACAATCCCAAGGCCGAGGAGTATGCCACACTGCTTGCCGAACTGCGCAAGAAGAAGGGCATGACCATCGAGCAGGCTCGCGAACTCGTGAAGAACCCGCTCTATCTCGGTTGCATGATCATCAAGACAGAGGGTGCTGACGGTCAGATTTCGGGTGCATTGAGCACAACTGGCGACACACTGCGTCCTGCCTTGCAGATTATCAAGTGCGCTCCGGGCGTGACATGTGTCAGCGGTGCAATGCTTATGCTCACACACGAGCATCAGTATGGCGACGACGGCATCATCGTTATGGGTGACGTTGCTGTAACACCGGTTCCGACAGCCGACCAGCTTGCTCAGATTGCTGTATGTACAGCACAGACTGCACGCTCAGTTGCCGGCATTCAGGATCCGCGCGTTGCTATGCTCAGCTTCTCGACAAAGGGTTCGGCCAGCCACGAGGTAGTTGACAAGGTTGTTGAGGCTACACGCTTGGCTCACGAAATGGCTCCCGAGCTCAAGCTCGACGGCGAACTTCAGGCCGATGCAGCACTCGTTCCTGCAGTAGGCGAGAAGAAGGCTCCAGGCTCACCGATTGCCGGTCATGCCAATGTACTCGTTGTTCCGAATCTCGAAGTAGGCAACATCTCTTACAAACTCGTGCAGCGTCTCGGCGACGCCATTGCCATCGGTCCGATCCTCCAGGGTATTGCACGCCCGGTCAACGACCTTTCTCGTGGTTGCTCAGTAGAGGATATCTACTACATGGTAGCTATCACAGCTTGCCAGGCAATGGATTCTAAAAAGTAATGCCTTGCATTACTTTTTAGAATCCAATTAGGATTTAGGAATTAGGAGTTGGTCGCTACGCGATTAAGAATTGAAGAATTAAGAATTTACAATGAGTGAGTTTGGTACTTTATTGGAAGATAAATGTATGGGTTTCTCAATTCGTATCGTGGGGTTGTGCCATTTCTTAAACGAAGAGAAGCACGAGTTTAATATAGCTAATCAGATGTTTAGAAGTGGCACCAGTATAGGCGCAAACATAGCTGAAGCACAATGTGCCATCAGTCGCAACGACTTCATTTCCAAATTATATATCTCCTTGAAAGAGTCAAACGAGACATTATATTGGCTTCGATTGCTCTATCGCACACGTTATATAAACGACAAGCAGTTTAAATCAATCTATGCAGATTGCGAAGAACTGAAACGTATATTGATGTCGGCTACCAAAAAAGCAAGGGAGAATGTTTGAACAACTCTTAATTCGTAATTCATAATTCGTAATTAAAATAACTCGTAATTCGTAACTCCTAATTCGTAATTCTAAATATGAAAATCTTAGTATTGAACTGCGGAAGTTCATCAATCAAATACAAGTTGTACAACATGGACGACAACTCTGTCCTCGCAGCAGGCGGTGTTGAGCGTATCGGTCTTGACGAAGCATTCATCAAGGTAACTCTGCCTAACGGCGAGAAGAAGAAGATCATGCATGACATGCCCGACCACAAAGAGGGTGTCAACTTCGTATTCCAGTGTCTGCTCGACTCAGAAATCGGTGCAATCAAGAGCCTTGACGAGATAGACGCAGTAGGTCACCGTATCGTGCAGGGTGGCGACCTCTTCGAGAAGAGCGTCATCGTAGACAAGAGCGTAGAGGATGGCATCGAGAGTCTGTGCGACCTCGCTCCCGTTCACAACGCCGGTCACCTCAAGGGACTCCGTGCTGTAGACAAGCTCATGCCTAACACACCGCAGGTTTGCGTGTTCGACAACGCCTTCCACAGCACAATGCCTGATTACGCTTACCTCTATGCCGTACCTTACGAGCTCTATGAGAAGTATCATGTACGTCGTTACGGCTTCCACGGAACAAGCCATCGCTACGTTTCACAGCGCGTTTGCGAGTTCCTCGGACGCGACATCAACACACAGCGCATCATCACTTGCCACATCGGCAACGGCGCTTCTGTGTCAGCCGTTAAGTTCGGCAAGTGCGTAGATACATCAATGGGACTCACTCCGTTGGCAGGTGTTATGATGGGTAGCCGTTCGGGCGACATCGATCCTTCAGCCGTTACGTTCCTCATGGAGAAACTTGGCAAGAAGCCTCAGGAAATGGCCGACTTCCTCAACAAGGAAAGCGGTGTGCTCGGCATCACCGGCATCTCAAGCGATATGCGCGAGATTGAGTCGGCAGCCGAAGAGGGCAACGAGCGTGCTCAGCTCGCTCTGAAGATGTACAACTACCGCATCAAGAAGTACATCGGCGCTTATGCAGCAGCAATGGGTGGCGTTGACATCATCGTTTGGACTGCTGGTGTGGGCGAGAACCAGATTGGCACACTCTCGAATCATGCTCAGGACTCGAGTTCCTCGGCGTTAAGATGGACGCAGAGGCCAACAAAGTGCGTGGCAAAGAGGCCATAATCTCTGCTCCAGA
This sequence comes from uncultured Prevotella sp., assembly GCA_900550035.1. Classification (GTDB taxonomy): domain Bacteria; phylum Bacteroidota; class Bacteroidia; order Bacteroidales; family Bacteroidaceae; genus Prevotella. The sequence goes on from URQS01000022.1 coordinate 31,560, forward strand.
TTCAAAGGTTACCGTTTGCGTTATCCCGACTGACGAGGAGCTGATGATTGCCAAGGACACAATGAACCTTCTCCAGAAGTAATCAAATCTTACGATATAGCCCTTGACGGGGCAGCGCAATGGGTGCGCCAGGACGAGACTCAGGTTTCGTCTTGGCGCACCTTTTTTGTTGATGCAAATCTTTTGCGCTCAAAACCAATAATCTCGCAATTCAAAACCGATAATCTCGCAATTTTTTTTTAACTTTGTAGAGCGCATGCACCGTGCCTGAGCACGTCCTGCAGGCGCAACGTAATTCTGCAAAAATCAATACATGGACATACAGGAATTCAACAATACAAAGTGGAGCCGCAACGTGATACTCGTCGACGGCGACTACGTCGACTCGGTGGCTTTCAATCTTATAGTCAACTTCGAGCGCATGCTCGGCCGACGCATACCCAAGGCCGACACGGCACGATGGATTGACTGCGTGGCTCTCGACGGCGGAATGCGCGAGCAGCGCGATGCCGACGGCGAGACACAGGTGATATTCATACACTCTAAGGACAAGCCCGCGCTAGACAACTTCACTCCAGGTTCGTACGAGAACGACCTCAATGCACGTGCCTTCAAGGACACGTTGGGCGAGTTCATCATCAGTTCGTATCCCGTAGAGGAGGTGGTGAAGCACGACGACTTCTTCCTCGACATACTCAAGACCGTAGTCAATCACAAGGACGTACACCGCGTCATGGCTATACCCAATGCAGAGCATGCTCCGCTGTGGGACGCCCTGCGCCACGCCCTGCGCGATGTTGACGACGATGACAAGCGCGTCACGCTCTTCGCCATGCAACCGCTCGAAGGTGGCAATTTCCGTCAGGAGATACTGGGCTACTCGCTCATGAACGCTTTGGGAATAAAGGGCAACGAACTCTAATGCTCACCCTTGTGGATGGCAGAAACCATTAACTGGATAAAAAACAAACTAAAATAATAGAAACAATGGGAAAAGTACTTATGATCGGCGCCGGTGGCGTCGCTACAGTTGCAGCGTTCAAAATTGCACAGAACGCTGATGTTTTCACCGATTTCATGATCGCAAGCCGCACAAAGGCCAAGTGCGACCGCATCGTTGAGGCTATCGGCAACCCTAACATCAAGACCGCTCAGGTGGATGCCGACGATGTAGAGCAGCTCAAGGCGCTCTTCAACGACTACAAGCCTGAGCTCGTCATCAACCTCGCATTGCCCTATCAGGACCTCACCATCATGGAGGCATGTCTGGCTTGCGGATGCTCTTACCTCGACACCGCCAACTACGAGCCTAAGGACGAGGCTCACTTCGAGTACTCTTGGCAGTGGGCTTACAAGAAACGCTTCGAAGAGGCTGGTCTGACAGCTATCCTCGGATGCGGTTTCGACCCCGGTGTTACAAGCATCTTCACTGCTTATGCCGCCAAGCATCACTTCGACGAAATCCAGTATCTCGATATCGTCGACTGCAACGCTGGCAACCACCACAAGGCTTTCGCTACCAACTTCAACCCCGAAATCAACATCCGCGAGATCACTCAGAAGGGTCTCTACTGGGAAGACGGAAAGTGGGTGGAGACCAAGCCACTCGAAATCCACAAGCCGCTCACATATCCTGAGGTAGGACCTAAGGAGAGCTATCTGCTCCATCACGAGGAGATTGAGTCGCTCGTGAAGAACTATCCCACCATCAAGCGCGCACGCTTCTGGATGACATTCGGTCAGCAGTACCTCACATACCTCGACTGCATACAGAACCTCGGAATGTCGCGCATCGACGAAATCACATACGAGGCTCCGCTCGCCGACAATCCTAACGAGAAGGTTAAGGTGAAGATTGTTCCTCTGCAGTTCCTCAAGGCTGTGTTGCCTAACCCCCAGGACCTCGGCGAGAACTACGACGGACAGACTTCTATCGGTTGCCGCATTCGTGGCTTGAAGGACGGCAAGGAGCAGACCTACTACGTATACAACAACTGTTCGCACGAGGCTGCCTACAAGGAGACCGGTATGCAGGGCGTAAGCTACACCACCGGTGTTCCGGCAATGATCGGTGCCATGATGTTCTTCAAGGGTCTGTGGCGCAAGCCGGGCGTTTGGAACGTCGAGGAGTTCGATCCCGATCCGTTCATGGAGCAGCTCAACAAGCAGGGTCTGCCTTGGCATGAGATATTCGGAGGAGACCTGGAACTGTAATTTTTGAGTTACGAGTTAGGAATTAGGAGTTGTCTTAATTTTGAATTAAGATTTTATGAGTTAGGAATTGGTCGCTTTGCGATTATAAATTATTGTATTGGGATTTTTGTTGTTCCAAGTTCACATACATCTTAACCCATAATTCCTCGTCCCTAACTCGTAACTTCTAATTCGTAACTCGTAATTAAAGTAATTCGTAACTCGTAATTCCTAATTCGTAATTCAAAATATGGCTAAATCAGAAGAACTTTCACTCGCTCAGGAGGGCAAGCTCAAGGCACTCCAGGCAGCGATGTCAAAGATAGAAAAGGACTTCGGCAAAGGCTCCATCATGAAGCTTGGTGACGAGCAGGTGGAGAATGTCGAGGTGATTCCTACTGGAAGTATTGGTCTTGACGCCGCACTCGGCGTAGGCGGATACCCGAAGGGACGTATTATAGAGATTTATGGTCCGGAGTCGTCTGGTAAGACTACACTCGCCATTCACGCTATTGCAGAGTCGCAGAAGGCTGGCGGCATCGCCGCCTTTATCGATGCAGAGCACGCTTTCGACCGTTTCTATGCGGCAAAGCTTGGCGTTGACGTCGACAACTTGTGGATTTCGCAGCCCGACAACGGCGAGCAGGCACTTGAAATTGCCGATCAGCTCATCCGCTCGTCAGCCATCGACATCATCGTTATCGACTCTGTAGCTGCACTTACACCTAAGGCTGAGATTGAAGGCGATATGGGCGACAACAAGGTAGGACTCCAGGCGCGCCTCATGTCGCAGGCTCTGCGTAAGCTTACTTCTACAATCTCCAAGACCAACACCACATGTATCTTTATCAACCAGCTGCGCGAGAAGATTGGCGTGATGTTCGGCAATCCCGAGACCACAACCGGTGGTAACGCTCTGAAGTTCTATGCATCAGTACGTCTTGACATCCGTAAGGTTACGGGCATCAAGGACGGCGACCAGATTATAGGCAATCAGGTGCGCGTCAAGGTAATCAAGAACAAGGTGGCACCTCCGTTCCGCAAGACCGAGTTTGAGATTATGTTTGGCGAAGGCATATCTAAGGTAGGCGAGATAGTCGACCTCGGCGTAGAGTACGGCATCATCCAGAAGTCAGGCTCATGGTATTCGTACAACGGATCGAAGCTGGCACAGGGTCGCGACGCCACTAAGTCGCTGCTCAAGGACAATCCCGAACTCATGGACGAGCTTGAGGCACTCATCAAGCAGGCAATAGCCGACCACAGAGAATAGAATACACAAAAAAAGAGATGGCAACACATTCAACCTAAGGGTTAGATGTGTTGTCATCTCTTTTTTGCCATAACGTCATCGGCATCGTGCCGTTGTCGCAGGCTAATTTCTATGTATAAATGATTATATGTCTAAAGGGGAAATACACCTCCTGGTCCATCCGATCCGTCGCTGCATTAGTGGCTTGCGCCATTCGTGCGTGTGCGCGGTCATTAAAGATTAATAATGTGAGAATGTGAGGGACGTGGATTATTCCTCGTTAGCACGGAGCTGCTGAACATAGATAGCGTGCTCCATCTTGAGACGCTTCAAAACAGAAGGCTTGTTGTACTGCTGACGAGCGCGGAGCTCCTTTACAACACCTGTCTTTTCGAATTTTCTCTTGAACTTCTTGAGTGCTCTTTCGATGTTCTCACCATCTTTTACTGGTACAATAATCATTTTTTTTACTTTTTAATTAATTTGGTTATACATGTTTGCGGCATTATCCGCAAATCGTTGTGGGGTTAATTTTTAAAAGCAGCAGACCGTCCACACCAAGCATGGTGTGGCCTGCCGCTTTTGTCGTCGCTACCGACTGGGTTTCACACCCTGCCGTTACAGTGCGTGCACCGGATTATTTTCCGTGGTGCTCGTCAGATACTGTCAACTTCTTGCGGCCATGAGCGCGGCGAGAAGCCAACACGCGGCGACCATTCTTTGTAGCCATGCGCTCGCGGAAGCCATGCTTGTTTACGCGGCGACGATTGTGAGGCTGAAATGTTCTTTTCATTGTCTTATTTTAATTTATTTGTTATATGTTCACACTTTTGGGTTGCAAAATTACTCATTATTTTTGAAACAACCAAGATTTAAAGTCCTTTTAGCCATGATTTTATGTATTTTTTTGGAAAAAAGCCTTTCTTTTCTCGCTGAATACGTATAATAATAAAAAAAACAACCGCCCATTGCTCATTATTGAGTGAATTTCAGTAACTTTGCATCGTCTTAACACAGACACACTCAAACACTTGGGCTGTTTACAGATATTTGCCCCGTGAATGAATGTAACGCGTAAGACAATCATTCGTAACGAATAATTAATAATACAATAATATACACAGCAATGATCAATTCACAAGACATCAAGATGGGAACTTGCATCCGTATGGATGGCAAGCTGTTCTTCGTCATCGACTTCCTCCACGTTAAACCAGGTAAGGGCAACACATTTATGCGCGTTAAGCTTAAGAACGTTGTTGACGGCCGCGTGTTGGAGCGTCGTTTCGACATCTCTGAGAAGCTCGAGGATGTACGCGTAGAGCGTCGTCCGTACCAGTACCTTTACAAGGAGGGTGAGGACTATATCTTCATGAATCAGGAGACATACGACCAGATTCCTATCTCTGGCAATCTTATCACAGGTGTTGATTTCATGAAGGAGAGCGACATCGTCGAGGTTGTTTCTGACGCTTCTACTGAGACTGTTCTCTTCGGTGAGATGCCGGTGAAGACCAATCTGCGCGTTACTCACTCTGAGCCGGGTATCAAGGGCGATACAGCTACAAACACTCTGAAGCCTGCTACTCTTGAGACTGGCGTTGAGATTCGTGTACCTCTCTTCGTTAACGAGGGCGACCTTGTACAGGTTGACACACGCGACGGCAGCTATCTGCAGCGCGTTAAGGAGTAAGAGACTCTTGACAGTAAAGAGCTTTTAAAGGTAAAATAGTAAAAGAGTAAAAAAGTAAAAAGCATTTGGGATGACGTTATGCGTATGCCCCATAATAGTGCTTTCTACTTTTTTACTCTTTTTCGTTTTACACATTCCACTTTTCACTTTTCGTTTTTCACTTTTCTCTTAAACCATGAAGTTCAGTTTTATAATTCCAGTATACAATCGTCCTGATGAAGTTGACGAGTTGCTCGACAGCCTCACACGGCAGAAGCTGACCGATTTTGAGGTGATAGTAGTAGAGGACGGTTCGGCTGTACCATGCCAAGACGTGTGCAATAAATATGCCGACAGACTCGACCTTCACTACTTTGCCAAGCCCAACAGCGGACCCGGTCAGAGTCGCAACTACGGTGTGGAGCGTGCCAAGGGCGAATACGTGCTCATTCTCGATTCCGACGTGGTGCTGCCCGAGAACTATCTCGTGGCTGTCAATGCCGAGTTGCAGCGCGAGGAGGCTGATGCGTTCGGCGGCCCCGATTCTGCCCACCCGTCATTCACCGATACCCAGAAGGCGATTAGCTATTCCATGACGTCGTTCTTCACCACAGGAGGCATACGAGGAGGCAAGAAGAAGCTCGACAAGTTCTATCCGCGATCGTTCAATATGGGTGTGCGTCGTGACGTGTACGAGCGTTTGGGCGGATTCTCCAAGATGCGCTTCGGCGAAGACATCGACTTCTCTATCCGCATATTCAAGGCTGGTTGCCGTTGCCGTCTGTTCCCCGAGGCGTGGGTTTGGCACAAGCGTCGCACCGATTTCCGCAAGTTCTTCCGTCAGGTGTACAATTCCGGCATTGCACGCATCAATCTTTACAAGAAATATCCCGAATCTTTGAAGCTCGTACACATGCTTCCTATGGTGTTCACGGTAGGCGTTCTCGCCATGCTTCTGCTCTGTCTGGTGCTGTTGGTTGTCAGTCCGGCGTTGGCATGGATTCCACTTGTTCCGCTGGCGCTCTACTGTGTGCTGATATTCGTAGATTCGTCGTGCGTGAACCGTAGCATAAAAATAGGTTTCCTCAGCATTATCTCAGCCTACATACAGCTAATGGGCTACGGCTTCGGATTCATAGAGTCGTGGTGGAAACGCTGTGTTAGAGGTAAGTCGGAGTTCTCTGCCTTTGAAAAAACCTTTTACAAATGAGCAGTTTCTCCATCTCCCAGTGGGCTGAAGAGGACAAACCGCGTGAGAAACTCATGGCGAAGGGTCCTGCGGCATTGTCCGATTCCGAACTGCTTGCCATTCTTATCGGGTCCGGTTCGACCAAGGAGAGCGCTGTAGGATTGATGCAACGCATACTTGCCGACTGTGATAACAACCTCAATACGCTTGGAAAGATGTCGCTCAACGAGCTGATGAGCTACAACGGCATTGGTGAGGCGAAGGCCATAACGATAATCGCCGCTTGCGAATTGGGCAAGCGGCGACAGGCTGTAGGTGCAGCTGAGCGACCCGATATGGGTTCTGCCATGGCGGTATATGAGTATATGTTGCCCAAGATGCAAGACCTCGATACCGAAGAGGCGTGGGTATTGCTGATGAACCAGCGCATGCGGCTCATCAAGGCGGTGCGGCTCTCGCACGGCGGACTCTCGGAAACGGCTGTCGATGTGCGCATCATTCTGCGCGAAGCGTTGCTCAACAACGCCACCGTCATAACCCTTGTCCACAACCATCCTTCGGGCAACACCCGGCCCAGCGGCGACGACGACCGTCTGACACTACGCCTGAAGAAGGCATGCGAAACCATGCGTATATATTTGGTCGACCATGTCATCGTCACCGACGGACGCTATTTCAGTTATTCGGAAGAAGGAAAATTATGATATCCAAGGGGTGTCAAGAGTCTAAGCAACACGCCCCGAAGGGGCAGAAGCACATAGCCCAGGGCAACACCCTGGGGTAATAAACCACCAAAAACAATGCGCCCTGTAAGGGCAAAAGCGTTAATCGTCAATGCTTTTGCCCTTACAGGGCGTATTGATTACTACGTCTATTTAGAGAGTGTGTCAAAATAGGAGTTAGAGGAAGTTAAGAAGAAGTTAATCCATCTACGATGGATGGAAGTTAACAGACAAATGCTTTATTTTCAGCAATTTATACATATGTCCGCTAACTTCTGTTAACTTCGGGCGAAGCCCAAACTTCTTTTAACTTCTATTTTGACACACTCTCCTATGTGCAATTTGGGCTTTCAGCCCGCGTCTCTTTAACTTAGATTCCCTCTTCTATGCCTTCTTATATTTCTTCATCCACATTCCAAACCATGCAGCAGCAATCACGAGGGCTGCTGCTCCAATCGCATAGCTTACGCCAAGCGGTAGTCCGAATGCGGTCTTCGACACAGCGAGGAACGTCGTACATACGCAGGTCATGAACAGAGCCGGTATGAGCGTGATGACATATGGCTTCTTTTCGCGTGCAAGATAAACGGTGATGCTCCACAGCGTGAATACCGACAGCGTCTGGTTGGCCCATCCGAAGTACTGCCATATCGTGTTGAAGCCGTCGGGATTGCTGATTTGCCATATAAGCAGGGCGAACGATGCTACGAACAGCGGAATGCAGATGTACAGACGATTGGCTTTGGGGAGCTGGTTTATCTTCAAAGCCTGCGCAACGATGAGTCGTGCAGAGCGGAAAGCCGTGTCGCCACTCGTGATAGGAGCAGCCACAACGCCCAGCATAGCCAGTATTCCGCCCAGCACACCGAGCCAGTCGTTGCACACGAGATTGACAACCATCGGGGCTGACGTGTGGTATCCGTTGGCTGCTCCACCTGCAATCTGCTCGTAGCCCGGCTGAGGAGCGTCGTAGAAGAACCACATAGCCACCGTAGCCCAAACCAGAGCCACCATGCCCTCAGTAATCATAGCGCCGTAGAATATGGGGCGTCCCTTGCGTTCCGACTTCAGGCAGCGAGCCATCAGCGGACTCTGCGTAGCGTGAAAACCGCTTATTGCGCCACAGGCTATAGTGATGAAGAGGCAGGGGAAGATGCTGTCGGTGAAGCCCGCAGGGTCAGTCTTCTGTCCCATATTGCCCAGTCCGTCCCACAGTTCGGGCAGAACGGGCATCTTCACGAACAGCATCACCACCAGGGCTACAGCCATAAACAGCAGCGAGAACGAGAATACGGGGTATATCTTGCCGATAATCTTGTCGATAGGCAGCATTGTAGCCACGATGTAGTAGGCGAAGATAACGCCCATCCACATAACCTTCGAACCGCCCATGTGTCCCAATATCTCAGCCGGACTGTACACGAACACCGTTCCGACCATAATAAGCAGGAATACGGCAAACACCAGCAGCACCTTGGCAGCGGCACCTCCGAGATACTGGCGTACAAGCGACGGCAGGTCGCTGCCGCCATTGCGCAGCGACAACATGCCCGAAAGGTAGTCGTGAACGGCTCCTGCAAAGATGCATCCGAATATAATCCACAGATAAGCCACGGGTCCGAACTTGGCTCCCATGATGGCTCCGAAGATAGGGCCGGTGCCCGCAATGTTCAGGAACTGTATCATGAACACCTTCCAGTAGGGCATCGCCACGTAGTCGATGCCGTCGGCTTTGGCTATAGCAGGGGTAGGGCGGTCGTCGGGAGCGAACACACGCTCTACGAAACGGCCATAGATTGCGTAGCCCAATACGAGGGCTGCAAGACAAATCACAAATGTTATCATTTCTTACTTGTTTTTAGTTGCACCGTGCAAAAGTATAACTTTTTTGTGAGAAATGATAATGAATTGACAATATAAAAACGCCAACTGCGGAAATGCGGATTTTATTCCGGTGTTTTTGTTAATTATGTGTTAAAATGACGTTTATTCCGCCCCGAGTGGTTTAAAACAGCAGTTCGGAGCGGAATAAACGCATTTTTGTTATGCAATTTGGAGATGTTTTGTTATATTTGCAATATCAACAAAATAAGAATACTATGTGTGAGATTATAGGACGCAAAAAGGAAATAGCCGAATTGCGACGCTACTACAACAGTGGGCGTGCGGAATTTGTTGCCGTTTATGGCCGCCGTCGTGTGGGCAAGACATTTCTTGTGGATGAGGTGTTCCATGATAATATGGTGTTTCATCACACGGGATTGTCGCCATACGACCGTCATCGTAAGACTTCCTTGAAAAGCCAGTTGCAGAACTTCTATTTCTCGCTCCTACGTCATGGTATGGAGAATGTCCAACCTCCAACATCGTGGATGGAAGCATTCTTTATGCTCGAACGCTTTCTTGAAACCTGCGACAATGGCACACGCCAAGTGGTATTCATCGACGAATTGCCATGGATGGACACTGTGCGTTCGGGATTCATGACAGCACTCGAAGCCTTTTGGAACGGTTGGGGCAACACCCGTCACAATTTGCTTCTTGTCGTGTGCGGCTCAGCAACATCATGGATGCTCGACAACATCATAAACAATAAGGGTGGGCTGTATGGACGACTTACTGGCGAGATGAAATTGTCGCCATTCACACTGAAGGAGTGCGACGAGTTTTTCAAGTGCCGTGGCATAAAGATGTCAAAATACAATGTCCTGCAAGCTTATATGGCATTGGGCGGTATTCCGTTTTACTTGAACATGTTCAATGCTGCCTATAGTCTGCCGCAGAACATCGATTCACTGTTTTTTGAACGCAACGCCAAGTTGGGTGACGAGTTCGACCGGCTGTTCAATTCCATATTCGACAATGCCGACGACTGTATGAAGATTGTGCGTCTGTTGGGTACGCGCCATTCTGGATACACCCGAAAAGAGATTGTGCAGAAAACCGGACTTAGCTCTAATGGCGACCTGACCAAAATGTTAAAGGCACTTGTTGGTAGCGACTTTGTTGTGAAGTACGTTCCCTTTGGAGCTTCATCGCGCGACGAGCATTACAAACTTATTGATTCCTTCTGTTGGTTCTGGTTGCATTTCAAGGAGAGCAAGCGCATTACGCAGCCTGATTATTGGCAATGTCATGTCAAGGAAAGTGAAATATCGGCATGGCGGGGCATTGCATTCGAGGAAGTTTGCCTACGACATATTTCACAAATCAAGAATGCATTGAACATCGGTGGAGTATCAACCAACGAATCGGCTTACACAGTCCGAGATGGCGAACAAGGCGGTATGCAGATAGACCTGCTTATTGAACGTGCCGACGATGTGGTAAATGTATGTGAGATGAAGTTCTATCGAATGCCCTTTGCCGTGACAAAATCCTATGCCCAGACACTTGCTGCCCGTATGCAATATCTTGAAGGGAAATATCCCTCGCTAACGTTCCACCTTACATATATAGGTAGTACGGAACTTGTACATAATGAATATTCCGACATCTTTACTTCAGTTGTCACAGCCGACGAATTGTTTGTATAGCAAAAAAAGAAAGCGTACATCCCTTACCAATCGCGTGGTAGGAGTATACGCTTTCTTTATTTTAGTCTATTTATATTCTGTTACTATGTATTAGTAGCCAGGATTCTGCTCGTTTTCGAGATTCGGGTTAACCTTAACCTCGTATGAAGGGATAGGCCATACCCAGTGGATGTCGTCGGCAGACATTGCTCGCTTCTCATAGTAGTCGCCCTTCAGACAAGCATTCTTCTCGTCAACAGCCGGTTGAGCATAACGTGCTGTATAACCCTTGCCCCAACGCTTGAGGCAACTGATACGCAAGCCTTCACCTACTGTCTCGCGGAACCATTCGTTCTCGATATTCTCCTCTGTAGCTTCTGTTACTTCAGCCACACGTGCGCTCTGCAATGCGTTGAGCGCTATCTTAGCCTTTTCGGCATCGCCACCCTTGAAGTAAGCTTCAGCAGCGATAAGGTAAGCCTCGCCAATCATAAACGGCTTGACATGTTGGCGTGCATTAGGTACAGAGCTTGAACGGAGTGCAGGGTTACCAAGATACTTAGAGAACGCATAGATGTCCTTAAACTTCTTACCTCCGACTTCTATGACGTAATAATTCTTTGTAAACCACTGGTTAAGACGCAAGTCTGATTCAGTGTAGCTGTCAATCAGCTTGCCTGAAGGCAGGTAGTAAGGAGCGAGATAGATACCCTTGCCTGGGAATCCGAAAGCTGCAAACTGATTGTTGTTGCTTGCATTGGTATAATAGCTGTTCGTTCCAGAACCATTCTCTGTGATACTTGCTGGCAGCTGCATGATGGCTTCGGTTCCGTTGTCGTTGGTATACTCAGCCTTCATGGCTTCGGCTGTTGAAGATACAGCATACTTAGCCTGTGAGTTGATTACCTTCTCGGCATACTCTGCTGCCTTCTCATTGTTCTTGGTGTCAAGATAGTAACGGGCATAGAGCATGTTGAGCACATCGGCTGTTACCCATTCCGAGCGCAACTCACCATTTTTATTAGCAACGCCCAAAGATGCTGCTTGGTCAAGGTCGGCCTTGATCTGCTCGTACACCTTAGCAACTGTAGCACGATGGGGCTTCTCCAACTGGTTGTAAGCAATCACCAATGGCACACCAAGGTCAGAACTTGCAGTAGCAGTGTTGTAAGCCTTTGCAAAGTGGCGCACAAGTTCCATATAGCTATAAGCTCTGAAGCAAAGAGCCTCACCTGCATAGTAGTTGGCAGCAGCCTGTGATTCAGCATTGGCATTGCCATAGTTCTGTGCCGAGCTGATGAAGATGTTGTAGTCCTTGATGGCACTGTACATCGACTCCCACAAGTCCTTTGTATCATAGTCGGACGAGTTGAAGGTCACGTCGGTACGGTGTATTCCGCCGTAGTTGTTGCCATAGCCTGATGCTGCGTTGAATCCGTCGCACATAACCTCCGACGGCTGACTGTTGACACCATAGAATGTCGAGCGGAACGAGGAATATATACCGTTGCGCATAGCATTCAACTCAAGGTCGTTGTTTATGGCATTGTTAGAGTCAGTTGCCTCTACATAAGATGTTGGAGCAACATCGAGGTGGCAAGAGGTGAGGGTTGACAACCCCACACCTAATGCTATGATGAAATATTTGTTCATTTTCATTTTCGTAGTCTATAATAAGTTATACACTATAATTCTTTTAGAATGTAAGTTCGATACCGAAGAGGAACTGCTTAGAGTTACCAATCTTACCATATGTAAGGTTGCTGTCTACCTCAGGATCGACACCGCTATAGTTGGTTATGGTGAAGAGGTTGCGAGCTGTAGCTGTAAACTTCACGCCGTTCAGTGCATTCTGCCATGCGAGAACCGACTTAGGCAACTGATAGCCAATCTGGAAGTTCTTCAGACGCAGGAATGAAGCGTTCTCAAGCAAATGATCGTCAAAGTTCATAACATAACCATCAGCCCAGTTCGGGAACTTTGCGTTCTTGTTGTCCTCTGTCCAGTAGTCGGCAGTATTCTTCTTCTGGTTGAACTGATAGCTCACAGCACCTGGGTTGTTGTAGAAGAAGGCGTCGTTGTTGACGAGATACTTGCCCAATACGTATGAGAAGTCGGCCTGCATTGTAAGGCCCTTCCAGCCTGCACTTATATTGAAACCACCATTGACAGGAGCAAAACGCTTCTTGCCTGAATTCTGGGTCAAGGCAGCCTCGTTAAAGTTCTCAGTTGTTTCCTTCTTTGTAGTCACATCCACATCGTCGCCTGCCTTATACCACATCGGAGCACCTGTCTCCTTGTTTACACCTGCGTACAATGGCAGATAGAACATAACCGGCTTGCCTACAACGTAAGCAGTCATTGTGTTGGCAATTTCCCAACGCTGACGTCCGTCGAACAGCTTTGTCACCTTCATAGCATTGTAGTTGAAGGTAGTTCCAAAGTTAACGAAGTAATCCTTGCCACGTACAATGTCAACACCGAGCTTGATGTCAATACCCTGGTTCTGAAGTTCGCCTACGTTAGATGTCATTGACGAGAAACCTGTGGTGTACGGATACGGTACGCTCATGAGCATGTCGCTGGTCTTGCGCAGATAGTAGCTGATGTCAAAATCAAAACGATTCCACAAACGTCCGCTTACTCCGATGTTGAGGAGTTTCTGAGTCTCCCATGTCAGATTAGGATTGCCTGGCTGAACATAGGTTGTTGCAAACTTATCGTTGAGTGCAGTAGTCTTGCCTATAAGGCCGAGTGCTGTATAGTCGCCGATACCGGCATTACCCTGTGTACCGTAGCTTACCTTGAAGTCGAGCGCGTTGATCCATGTATATGGCTGCATGAAAGCCTCGCTCTTTACCTTCCACAATGCACCCGCTGCCCAGAATGTAGCGTTGCGGTTGTCCTTACCGAAGCGTGAACATGCGTCGTTACGTACTGTCACGTCGAAGAAGTAACGGTTGTTGTAGTTGTAGTCTACACGTCCGAAGAACGAGAGGAAGCGGCTCTCAGTAGCACTCTCTGACACCTTGTAAGTACTCTGCTCGCCATTCTGCAAGTTCTTAAGTGCGTCAAGCACCTGACCTTTGCTGTATGCTGTGAATGCATCGTAGCTGTTCTTGATGCCCTCCTGGCCAGCGAGTACAGTAAATTGATGCACCTTATTTATATTGAATCCATACTCGATGGTATTTGTTATAGTGTGCGAATAGTCGTAAGCAGAAGATTTCTCACGTGTACCCTTGCCGCCTACCGGAGCGTACGACGGCTTAACAAAGTAGTTGTTGCGGCTGAAATAGAGGTCGGTGCCTACACGCGAACGAATCTTAAGATTCTTTATCGGCTCAAGCTCAACATATGCATTGCCGTTGAGACCATAGCGTGAAGTAACATCCGAGATGTGTCGGGTCTTGTATTGGTCGCTGTATGCACCGAACGGGAAGAATTCGAGCATATTGCCATCCTCGTCATAAGCAGGATACAGAGGGTTAAGCACGTACGACAATCCACCATTCAAGGCGTTTGAAGCGCCTTCAGAATTACCCCATGCTGAGTTACGCTGCTTCTTGTCGTAAGAAAGGTTGATGTTTACGCCAGTGCGCAACCATGTCTTAGGACGTGCGTCAAGGTTTGTACGGAATGTGTAGCGGTCGTAGAAGTTGCCGATGGTGGTACCCTTCTGGTGGAACTGCGAAGCACTGACATTGTAAGACATACGCTCGCCACCGCCTTGAATGCTCAAGTCGTTCTGAGTCTGTGGAGTATTAAATTGCTGATAAATCTCATGCCACTTCGTGTTGTAGCGATAGCCCTTGGCGTCATACCTCTTTTTCATGGTTTCCTCGCCGAGCAAACCAGTATAAAAATCATACAGTTCGTCGCCACTCATCATGTCCTCATAGAAGCCCTTATTAGCCAAGGTGTTCCATCCGTACTGTGAGCGTACAGTGATAGTAGCCTTTGAGTTGTAGCCACCATTCTTTGTTGTGATGTAAACAACACCATTTGCAGCACGCGAACCATAAATAGATGTGGCAGATGCATCCTTAAGCACCGTAACCGACTTGATATCGTTAGGGTTCATTGCCATAATAGCACGGCTTGATGATGCAATACCGTCAATAACGTACAAAGGAGTAGAACTTGCACCGAGTGAGCCAACACCGTGCAGACGCATACTTACAGCATTGTCACCAGCCTCGCCTGATGAAGACAATACGCTAAGACCAGCAACCTGACCCTGCAGATTGTCGAGAACCGATGCAGAAGGAGCATTCTTCAACTTCTCTGAGTTGACGGTAGCAATAGAACCAGTAAGCGAACTGATCTTACGACCAGAACCGTAACCCACAACTACCACTTCATCGATGTCCTTCGAAGCGTTTTCAAGCATAATTGTCATGCGTGAAGCAGCCTTGACAGTCTTGGTTGTCATTCCAATGTATGAGACTTCAAGTGTTGCGCCAGCGGGAACGTTAAGTGTAAAGTTACCGTCAACGTCTGTTACGGCACCGGAATTCTTTTGACCTACAACCTTGACTGTAGCACCAATTACGGGCTGACCGTCTTCAGCTGAGGTGACCTTACCGGAAATGCGAGATTGCGCCAGTGCCATTCCTATGCTAAGGAAAAGGCAGGCTACAAAAGTCATGATTCTTTTTTCCGAAAAATTCTGCTAAAATTAGCTGATTAGCTTAAAATGAGCGAGTTGTGAGAGTTTCATCTCAATAGAGGTAATGACTTGGCAATAGTTCAAACTTCTGCAATATGCACATGTTCGCTTGACCAACAACTCTTTTCGATTGCAAAAATACAAAAATAAAATAAGACTATGCAATTTTGGAGCAAAAAATATTTCGTTCTTCAAAAAACTTTTACCAAAGCATACCATTTTACTCCAACTCAATTTTCTCGGCGCATCATCGGCTTGCTCTAATAGCTATGGCCTTTGATGTCTGCCACAACATCCCAACCTATTCATCCGTGTTGGTAAGTAACGGAGACAGTGTCGCCCTCATGATAGTTGTATTTTGCAAGCCTTCCAGCGATGTCTGCTTCTTGCCAATTGTCGTTGAAGAACAATACATAATGTGTCGATTTGATTACCCTATGTATCCCAATGTCTTTATCAATGTAAATCCGTTAGTACAACAGCCTTTCGCTGCTGTATGGAAGTAGAAAAATAAAAATTGGAGGCAAAGACGACAGCACTCAAAAGAGCAGAACAGTACATTGTGTTCTCTCCAACATAATCATCATTCTTGAATAATCTGACAAGCAAATATGACACGCCGATTATAATGAGGATAGCCCATGAATTATAATTGACGGTTCGTGACATACAAACAATTCCCCACAAGAAAATGCCTATAAACAAAGCTGTTTTGAATAGCGAGACCAGACAAAAATCGTCTTTCGATTTCTTACGTTTCTTCATTTTTTACAAATTGAGAATTTGACAAAATGCGATAACCTTTCAATTCGTCGAACATATCAGCGACTTTTTATCGTTTTTTCAGAAAGGTTTACTAACAGAATCATATACCCTTTAATATTACCTTCCATAGAATTTATGACTATTTCCGATGGATTGTCAGCAAAAGCATTAGTCGTCCTCGTGTCATATTTTGTTGCTCTGTAGGCATAAAGATTCACAAAGACGAATATTTTCCGATTCTCCTCATAACATAAGTATTGCCTAAAATAAAAAGACAACGTGTTACTATCTTTATCAAGATGCTCAATGCTGACATTCCGATAAAGATATTTCTCAACGAGCGAATCCACTTCTTTTATATCGGCTTCGGTCATCTCAACGTATTTTTGCCCTTTTTCCAACACACGTTTCCCATTTGCAAATTGAGCATTCTTTTTCAAAACATGAACTTTGGAACTTCGCTCATGGTCTTTCGCCCATGTCTTCTCCACCCTATAATTTGGGTTGATTTGTTTGCCTGTGCAAGCAAACAATAGACTCAACAAAAATATTGCCGACAAGCTTATAAATAAAAAATGTTTCATATAAATCTCCTTATCTTGGGTCTAAGAACAATTTCTCTTTACGAACAATATCCTCCAACACCTCATTACTCAATGAGCAAGCTACATTGAGATAATAGTCGTATCCGAATTTGACGAATAGCTTGTGCGCCTTGTTGGATAATTCCACATAGATGTATTCTCTCAAAGCAAGGCGCAGAACATTTGAAATCTGCCCTATAGAAATCCTTTTATTCTCCTCCAACAATGAAATCGACTTTAACAATGGAGAATCTATCTTATGAAATTTCGAGGTCTTGATTCGCTTGGCTATATATGTTTTGTCTGCTTCCAAATATTGTATTATCATATACCTGCAATTGGTGACATCCATTATTGAAAGTACTACATTTATATATCGTTGCTCAACATCCAAGTACTTTTCAAGGGTAAAAGTCTTACCTTCGTAAACAGTACCGATGTCGCTTCTGCTTGTCCACTCGTCCTTTGTATATACTCCATTCTCGTCGTAATTCTCAGAACTATATTTCACTATCTCATGCCAAATCATATCAGCCCCCTTTCTTTTGTGATTTTGTTTGCAAATTTATCTTGAATAAAGGAATAAACGGCAAACGAAAAGCCAATTGTGATGAGATTGAATATTACAAACAAAATGAACAGGATGGTAATAAAATAATATACGAACATTACTTCGGCTCCGTCTGAAAGGCTTATAAACAATAAGAGTAGAGAGGCAAGGCTAGTCAATCCTAAATGCCAAATCAATAGCGACATTTTGTTATCTGATTTGGCAAACTTCCAAGCAAGCAAAGCGGTAGTTACATTCAATAAGCAAACGCAAATAGTCTGAGCAATGCCAGCATTAACTTCCCCATGAAAGAATACGGCTGGAACTACGTGAGCAACAAACGTACTCACGGCTACAGATAGCAAATATTTCTTCATGTCCTTGTTTCTTAGTTTCATAATTATTTCTATTAAGAATAAAACATATAGGCATAAGTGAATTGCTCATGACGAAGATTTCAATTATACTGCCTAAGAATAACTTAATGCAAAAATACAAAACTATCAGCATAAAAGTACATTTTTTAAGTTTTTACAACTTTCAAAATACACTTTTATGCTGATAATGGAATTTTCGGCTACATTTCATTATACATGCTTGTCACTCGGCATACTTTTTATAGTTGGTACACTCACTTTCTGCGACCATCGGGAGCAAAATTTCTCCGCCCTCATGGTGGAGCGAGGAGTTTTGGGGTTCCCAAAACATAACCTCGCTCCCTCCTCTA
>URQS01000023.1 GCA_900550035.1 uncultured Prevotella sp.
TCTCACGACAACCTATGCTTTCTTAACCTTAATAATCTAATACCATGAAAAACACATTGCAAAGTTAGCTTTATTTTCTATACTTGGCAAGTGTTTTTGTTGCATATTAATGATTATATAACATTATTTAATGATTTACGTCCGTTATTTTTATTTATTTTATAACGGTCCACTTTTTTTGTTATATAAAAATGCTACCGACTTGATATACAAGCGCTGACACTATCCAGGCAAGGCATGTGGTGTACGCTGCAGCAAATGCAGCCCAGCGCCATGAGCCTGTTTCGCCCTTTATTGCCGCTATTGTTGCTATGCAGGGGAAGTAGAGAAGTACGAATAGCAGGAAGCAATAGGCTGTAAGTGGTGTTATTCCGTCGGCTGTCATCTGATTGTACAGATGTGAGTAGGCTTGCTCGCTACCTTCTTCGGCTGCGTCGTCGCTGTGGTAGAGTATTCCCATTGTCGATGCTACAATCTCCTTGGCTCCTACTCCCGAAATCAGTCCTACGTCCAATTTCCAGTCAAATCCCTGAGCTTTGAACACGGGCTCTATAGCATGTCCTATCATTCCGATGTAGCTCTGTTCCTGTTGCTGCTCGCGTGTCAGGTTCTCATTGTGCGGGAAATATCCCAATGCCCACACCACGATACTTGCCACGAGTATTATACCGCCCATCTTCTTCAGATATTCCTTACCCTTCTGCCATGTGTGGCGTGCAATGGCCTTGGCTGTAGGGAATCGGTAGGGTGGTAGTTCCATTACAAACGGAGTGTCCTCGCCCTTGAACAGGGTCTTGCTGAACAGGCGGCTCATTATCACTGCCATGACAATACCTATCACATATAGCGACATCATTATCGACGATCGATACTGCGGGGCGAACATCGTGCCTATTATCATTATATATATAGGGAATCGTGCCGAGCAACTCATGAGTGGCAATATGAGCATTGTGATGAGTCGTGAGCGACGGCTTTCTATGGTGCGTGTTGCCATTACGGCTGGTACGTTACATCCGAATCCCATAATCAGCGGTATGAACGACTTGCCGTGCAGTCCCATCTTGTGCATCAGTTTGTCCATGATGAAGGCTGCGCGCGACATGTAGCCGCTGTCTTCCATAAACGATATGAAGAAGTAGAGTATGAGTATCTGCGGCAGGAACACGATAACCGAACCCACACCGCCTATTACGCCGTCTACAAGCATGTCTTTTATCGGACCGTCCATCATGCGCTCTGAGATGACCGAGCCAATCCAGTCCACTCCCGACTCAATCCATCCCATAGGATACTGTCCTAACGAGAAGGTTGCTTCAAACATCACCCACAGCATCAGTATGAAGATTGGAAACCCCACGTATTTGTTGGTTATGATGCTGTCTATGAGGTGCGTCATCTGGTATGTGTCCCGTTCGGTTCCAGTCTTATATCCTGCTTCTTGCAGCGCGCCGTGTATAAATCCGTATTTAGCATCCATTATGGCTGTCTCGCTGTCCTCGTGGGTGTATTTCATTACGTCGGCCATAGCCTTGTCGCGGGCTGCGATGATAGCCTCCGGGTGTGCTGTCGTGGTCTTTATCAGTTGTTCGGTGTCTGTGTCCTTTTCCAGCAGTTTTATTGCAAGATAACGGGTCGAGTATTTGTGGCGCAGTCCCTCTTCCTTCTTTATCTCGCCCTGAATGGCTTTTATACCTTCTTCTATATAGGTGCCGTGGTTGATGTGTATGTGTCTGAACACATTATGCTTTGGCTTCACACCCGAGGCAAAATCTTCCTCATGGTCGGGTTGTCCCTTCTCGCTCTTGCTATACTGTTCGTGCCATTGCTTTATGCCCTCTGCCACCTCAGGGTCAAGGTTGCCGTTGGCATCCAGAAAGTCCAGTCCCTCATACATATTAATAATTATGTGGAAAAGCAGTTCCACACCACGACCTGTAGTGAATGTAGTAGGAA
Organism: uncultured Prevotella sp.; assembly: GCA_900550035.1. Taxonomy (GTDB): domain Bacteria; phylum Bacteroidota; class Bacteroidia; order Bacteroidales; family Bacteroidaceae; genus Prevotella. The sequence continues at coordinate 1,957 of URQS01000023.1, forward strand.
TCATAGGCACGCCAAACAGTTCGCCGAGCTTGGCGTAGTCTACATTGTCGCCACGCTTCTCAGTTTCGTCAAACATGTTGAGTGCGCACACCATACGCAGGTGCATGTCAATCAGCTGCGTGGTGAGGTATAAGTTGCGCTCCAGGTTGCTTGTGTCTATAACGTTGATTATTACGTCGGGCGTATGTTCGATAATCTGTATTCTAACATACAGCTCTTCGGGTGAGTATGCCGACAGCGAGTAGGTGCCTGGCAGGTCTACGATGTTAAATTCGTAGCCCTCGAATGTAGCGTGTCCCACCTTCGCGTCTACAGTAACGCCCGAGTAGTTGCCTACACGCTCGTGTGCACCGCTTGCAAAGTTGAAGAGCGAGGTCTTGCCGCAGTTCGGATTGCCCACGAGTGCCACGTTTATTGTGCGGCGCTTCTTCATGGCAGCATCACGAAGCTGCGAGTCTGTCAATGTGTCCGTGTTTTCCGTTTCGTTGCTGTTGTCGTCGTCGGTTTCGGCGGGAAATTCCACCTGTGGAGTTGTGCTTTTCTCTATGGCAGCCGCCTCTTCGGTCGATATTATTTCAATCATTTCGGCCTCTGAGCGTCTTAACGACACCTCGTAGCCCATGATTTTATATTTTACAGGGTCCTGAAGTGGGGCATTCTGCAATACATCCACTACTTTTCCCTTGATGAATCCCATTTCAACTATGCGCTTACGGAAACCTCCGTGTCCCATGACTTTTACGATGACACCGCGTTCGCCAGTTTTTAAATCTGATAGTTTCATTTCTGTTATTTATTTTTTACTTGAAACGCAAAATTACATATAAATAATGATACGTTGCATTATTTTTCGACTTCATTTTTGCAAAATACCTAAAAATAATGAGTACGCATATTGTATTAGCAATAAAAAGTCCTTTTTTAATAATTATAAAGCATTCAAAATTGTGCATGTTCGCTTTTTTACATTACCTTTGCATCAACTTTGATTAAAAAACTAATTTGTTATGGTTAAAATCACATTTCCCGACGGTTCGGTTCGTGAGTACGAACAGGGCGTAACGGGGTTACAAATCGCCGAGAGCATTTCGCCGGCTCTCGCTCGCAACGTTGTATCTTGCGGTGTCAATGGCGAAACAGTGGAGCTTAACCGTCCTATCAACGAGGACGCTACCATCGCCCTTTACAAATTTGAGGACGAAGAGGGTAAGCACACTTTCTGGCACACATCTGCCCACCTTCTTGCCGAGGCTCTCAAGGAGCTTTATCCTGGCATCCAGTTCGGTTTCGGTCCGGCTGTTGAGAATGGTTTCTTCTACGACGTTATGCCTAAGGAAGGCGACGTCATCTCTGAGAACGACTTCCCGAGGATTGAGGCTAAGATGAAGGAGCTCGCCAAGAAGAACGAGCCGGTGGTTCGTCGCGAGGTGCCTAAGGCTGAGGCATTGGCTGAATTCCAGGCCGACGGTCAGACTTACAAGTGTGAGCACATTGAGCAGGATCTTGAGGACGGCACAATCTCAACATACACCCAGGGCAACTTCACCGACCTCTGCCGTGGTCCGCACCTTATGAACACTGGTGCTATCAAGGCTGTCAAGATTACAAGTGTGGCTGGTGCTTTCTGGCGTGGCGATGCCAAGCGCGACCAGATGACACGTATCTATGGCATCTCGTTCCCTAAGAAGAGCATGCTCGACGAGTATCTGCAGATGCTTGAGGAAGCCAAGAAGCGCGACCACCGTAAGATTGGTAAGGAGATGGAGCTCTTTATGTTCTCTGAGCGTGTAGGTAAGGGTCTGCCTATCTGGTTGCCTAAGGGCACCGACCTCCGTCTGCGTCTTCAGGACATGCTGCGCAAGCTCCTTAAGCCTTACAACTATCAGGAGGTTATCACTCCGGGTATCGGTGGCAAGAGTCTTTATGTTACATCAGGCCACTACGCTCATTATGGCAAGGATGCTTTCCAGCCTATTCACACACCAGAGGAGGACGAGGAGTATATGCTCAAGCCTATGAATTGTCCTCACCACTGCGAGGTATTCGCACGTAAGCCACGCTCGTACAAGGATCTGCCTTTGCGTATCGCAGAGTTCGGTACCGTATTCCGCTATGAGAAGAGTGGTGAGCTCCACGGTCTCACACGTGTACGTACCTTTACTCAGGACGATGCTCACCTCTTCGTACGTCCAGAGCAGGTAAAGCAGGAGTTTGAGAACATCATCGACATCATCCTCAAAGTGTTCAGCATCTTCGGCTTCAACAACTACGAGGCTCAGATTTCGCTCCACGATCCTAAGGATACCGAGAAGTACATCGGAAGCGAGGAGATTTGGGCTGAGTCGGAGAACGCTATCCGTGAGGCATGCCGTGAGAAGGGTCTTGAGGTACACGAGGAGGTTGGCGAGGCTGCCTTCTATGGTCCTAAGCTCGACTTCATGGTAAAGGATGCCATCGGCCGTCGTTGGCAGCTTGGTACAATCCAGGTCGACTACAACCTCCCGCAGCGCTTTAAGCTGGAGTATACAGCCGAGGACAACTCTAAGCAGACTCCGGTTATGATTCACCGTGCACCATTCGGTTCAATGGAGCGCTTCACAGCTGTGCTCATCGAGCATACTGCTGGTCACTTCCCATTGTGGCTTACACCTGATCAGGTGGCTGTGCTGCCTATCTCGGAGAAGTACAACGAGTACGCCAAGGAGGTGCAGAAATTCCTCGACAAGCAGGGCGTTCGCGCTGTAGTCGATGACCGCAACGAGAAGATTGGCCGCAAGATTCGCGATAACGAGCTCAAACGTGTACCTTACATGGTTGTTGTCGGCGAGAAGGAAGCTGCCGAGGGTCTTGTTTCAATGCGTAAGCAGGGTGGTGGCGAGCAGGCTACCATGACCAAGGAAGAGTTTGCAAAGCGCATTAACGACGAGGTTGCTGAGCAGCTCAAAGCTGCTGAGGAATAACTAAATGATATAATAAAATGTAAACACCAGAAAATTTGTTGTGCGTTCTTAGTGGAATACGTAACAAATTTTCTGGTGTTTTTTTGATAAACATCAAAAAAAATATTTTAATATACCTTTGTCTATCTGAAAAGATATACGATTACTTAACAGATTTTCCCTGTTTATCATAATGGGCGTTATAAATAACTCAGACATTCTATTAGAACGGCATTCCCACAGCAAAATGGACTGACAAATCTCGTCTTAATTTAGGATTTATGATTGGATAATGTCCATTGGATGTAGTGTATGCAGGATTAATAGCTTTCATACCACAGTCGAGTCTTAGAATGAAGTAATCAAAGTTGACCCGTAAACCTAATCCATATGCCACTGCAAGTTGTTTGAGAAATGTATCGAACTTGAACTGTCCTCCCGGCTGGTCCTTATAGTTCTTGAGTGTCCATATATTTCCTGCATCAACAAAGAAGGCGCCGTTAAATTTCCAGAATAATGCCGTACGCAATTCAACGTTCATGTCCAGTTTCATGTCACCAGTCTGGTTGATGAAGTCAATCTTGCCATCTGAACCGCGGAACTTTCCAGGACCGAGTTCCCTTACATTCCAACCTCTTACGGAATTGGCTCCACCCGAGAAGTATCTTTTCTCGAATGGCAGAATATTGCTGTTGCCATAAGGGAAAGCGATTCCAAGTCCGAAATGAAGCGCAAGTTGGTTTTTCACATCAAGTTGCAGAAGACGTGTGTAGTCGAAATCGCCCTTTACATATTGTGCGTAAGCAATCTTGAAGAGCGTGTATTGCCCATCAGAATTTTTCTTGGCTTTAGTAAGATGTGATATGGCATTCAGGACATTGCCTCCTACTTCAATATTTGTTCTAAATGCCTGGTTCTTATAGCTGTACGATATGTTTACGCCCGACTTCACAATAAACAGATCCTCATAGTTGTACTTGAGGATTGCGTTGCGATAATTGGTGTCGTCAAGATAATTGCTCTTGAATGTGGATGAAATCCAAGGCATGTGTACAAAGTTGATGTCAATAAGGTCGAAACGGTAAGACAGGCCATGCAGTCCCTTCCAGTAGTAACGCCATGCCGATGTAAGTACGCGACGATGAAACTCCGGACGGTTCTGCATGTTATAGCTGAACATAAGTTCCGACTTTGCGCTGTTGTCATAGCGCACATTTTGCGAGAGGAATGGAGCAATTATGCGCGGAAACGCCAGACGGGTCTCTACATTATACTCTATATAGTTCTGGTTCTGGTATCCGTCAAGCCCCTTAATTGCCTCATAGGCACCACGGAACTGTACGGAGAAGAGCTCGCTTCCCCTAAATATGTTGTTGTTGGAATAAGTCAATGTGGCAGCAGCGCCGAAGTCGCCTTCGGTATTGGTACCTTCTGGTTGGAAGGATATAGTATTGGGCTTACGTGTGCTTACCTTGATACCACAATCAAGCAGTCCGTCTTCCTCGTTCTCATCAAAGTGTATGTTGGTGAACCTTACAGCATTCAGACGAGAAAAATTGTTATATGTGTTCTGTACCTCGGCAGCCGAGAATTTGTTGCCTTCCTTTATTGTAGTATTGTTTTGTAATACGTTGGGACGCAATGCTATACGTTTGGAATTTACGGGGATAAAGTTTACTTTGTTTATAAAGTATTTTCTATGGTTTGTCTCCGGACTGTTGTTTGAAGCCTTATACTTATGTAGGTACATAGTGACATCTACCATACCTGGAGTAACAGTAGAGTCTACTTCAAATTTAATGAAGTCTTTATTGAACTTGTAATATCCCTCTTTGGTTAAAATGTTGGTTATGCGCTTGCGCTCGTCGTCGAGAGTCTGGATAGAGAATCGCATGCCACGCTTCAGATTCATGTCAAGCGCACCAAGGCTCTGCAACGTGTTGTGTACGCTGTCGTCCTCTATTACCACGTTGACCGAATCAATGGTATAGGAAATGCCAGGTATGGCCTTGTACTTAACTTCAACCTTACGACCTTTGCGCTTTACTGTATAGCTGGCTTTGGCATGGAGATATCCTTCAGTCTGCAAATACATGACCATGTTATCACACGAAGCGGCAGCCTTGACTGAATCGTAAATGACCGGAGCCTCGCCCAATCCACGCAGAAACATGGTGCCCCATTGCGTGGAATCGCGCCCCGACATGCTGTACAGCGACAAGGGAACCTTGAACAGCGAAAACCACTTGGAATTGGGCCGTTGCTGTACATATGGCATAAGTGTAGAAGCCTTAACGTCGGATTGCTCACTTTCAATCTTTACGGCTTTAAGGAGATAGTCGTCGGCAGGCACAAACTTGGTAGTTGAGCACGAAGCTATGAACAGGACTACAATAAACGGCAGTGCAAGTATTTTGTTTAGAGATGATTGTCGTGACATAAAACATTGAAAAAACTTATGCAAAGATACTAATTTATTAATTAATATGCTTATCTTTGTCGAACAAATAGTAACTGACAAATAGAATTCGCCATAATGCTAAGCAAGAACAAGATAAAGTCTTTTCGCTCGTTAGAGATGAAAAAGAACCGAGATGCCAATGATGTATTTGTAGCTGAAGGTCCGAAAGTAGTACACGATATATTGTCAATACACAAGGAACTGCTATCGGCAATTGCTGCAACAGAAGAATGGTTTGCGCAGGAAAACAAACTGACAGACGATTTGACATGTGAGAAAATAACAGTTTCAGCAGACGAGCTGACCAAAGTCAGTTTATTGTGCCATCCACAACAGGTTTTTGCGGTATTCAGGAAGTTTAAACAAATAACCTCCGATGAGTTGCCGTCGCTTGCCGATAAGCTCACGCTTGTGCTTGACGGAGTACAAGATCCTGGTAATTTGGGCACCATCATCCGTATAGCCGACTGGTTTGGTATTGAGGACATTATCTGCAGCAAGGAAACTGTCGACGCATACAATCCAAAGGTAGTACAAGCCACGATGGGCAGTATAGCACGAGTGAGAGTATCGTATATGGAATTAGAACAGCTGTTCGATGCTCTCCCCCCTACTCTACCCGTTTATGGCACACTTCTTGAAGGCAACAATATGTATTCAGAGCAGTTGTCGCATAATGGCATAATAATTATGGGCAACGAAGGCAAAGGCATCTCGCCCAAAATCAGACAATTCATAACAAAGGGATTACGCATCCCCAACTATCCCGAAGGTCGTGACACAGCCGACAGTCTTAACGTGGCTGTTGCCACGGCTATAATATGTGCAGATTTTAGAAGAAGATAGTATGGAAAACGAAATGAAAAAGACACGGATTCTCTTTATTGACAGAGACGGAACCTTAGTAAAGGAACCTGCAGACGAGCAGGTAGACAGCTTTGAGAAGCTGGACTTTGTAGAAGATGCCATAAGCAGCCTTAGATTCATACATGAGCACACGGATTTTATGTTTGTAATGGTAAGCAATCAAGACGGACTCGGTACGGATAGCTTTCCTACCAACACCTTCCTGCCCGTTCACAACTTTATCATTAAGACATTGGCTGCCGAGAACGTAGTGTTTGAAGCTCAACATATCGACAATCACTTCCCCGAAGACAACTCGCCCATGCGTAAGCCTGGAACGGGAATGCTGGGCGAATATATATGTAATGTGAAGTACGACTTGGAGAATTCTTATGTGATAGGCGATAGAGAAACAGACGCTCAACTTGCCGCGAACTTGGGATGTAAGTCGCTGATACTCGGTCGCGATGGTATGACATGGTCTAAAATAGCTGAAATACTCTTTGCAGGCGAACGCACAGCTTCTATAGAACGTATCACAAAAGAAACCTCTATACGTGTAGAGATGAATATTGACGGACATGGCAGATGCAACATAAATACTGGTCTTGGATTCTTCGACCATATGCTTGAACAGATTGCAAAACACGGGCAGGTAGACCTTGACATTGAGTGCAAGGGCGACCTTAACGTAGACGAACATCACACGATTGAAGATACAGCTATAGTGCTCGGACAATGTATAGAGAAGTGTCTGGGATCCAAACGAGGCATTGAGCGTTATGGTTTCTGTCTGCCTATGGACGATTGTCTTTGCCAGGTGGCACTCGACTTTGGCGGTCGTTCATGGCTCAATTGGAATGCAGAATTCAAGCGCGAGCGCATAGGCGAGATGCCAACCGAGATGTTCCTTCACTTTTTCAAGAGCTTGAGTGATGCTGCCCATATGAATCTTGACATTGAGGCACGCGGAACAAACGAGCATCATAAGATAGAAGGAATATTCAAGGCTTTTGCACGTGCTCTACATATGGCTGTAAGGCGCGATGTTCATCACTTTGAACTGCCGTCAACCAAGGGTATGCTATAATAATTGCCAGTAATATATGGAGAAGACAAACGAGCATATCATAACAGCCTGCGTAGGGACAAATGTAAACCATCAATCGAACATCACAAAGGCACGTGAGATTCTTGACAGCACATTTGCCGACTGTCGGTTCTCGCGTGTCATGCAGACGCTTCCCATTGGTATGGAAAATACGAATGTCCGTTTCGCCAATATGCTTGTAGTCTTCAAATCAACATTTGACACAGAAGAAGTCGTAAGCACATTAAAGCATATCGAAGCGTTATGTGGCGATACACGTATTGCAAGAAGACGTGGCGAGATAGTGATGGACATAGACATGCTGAAATATGACGAAGAGCGTTTTCACCTGTCTGACTGGCAACGTCATTACGTAAAAGCACTTATGGAAGAAATGCAACTATTACAATTAACAAATGTATAAACTACTATTTTATTGAAACATATGAAAAAGATATTATTTGCTCTTGCACTTGCCACGATTGGCGCAACAGAATCAATGGGACAAAGCAAGCCACAGGAGGTCAACTTTACAGAATCTTTCTGCGACTCTACCCTACGCATCGACTACATCTTCTCGGGCAATGCCACAACACAGCGCATCTCGCTCGACAAGTTGAACATGTCGCCACGTTGGTATGGCAAGCGCAAGCATCTATTCCAACTTCCAGTAGAAGGCAATGGTCAGATAACCGTACGCAAACATGGTACTTCCGAAGTAATCTACCGCAATTCATTCTCCACACTATTTCAGGAGTGGCAATCGTACGACGAGGCAAAAAATATGGACAAGGCATTTGAGAATGTATTTCTGATTCCTATGCCAAAGGAGAAGGTTGACGTGACTGTCGACTTGCGCAACAACCGCCATGAAGTTACTGGCACTATGACACACACCGTAGACCCTTCCGATATTCTGATTAGACATACTGGATTCAAGAACCGCACGCCTTACACTACGATACAGCAGGCTGCTGACACTACAAGATGCATTCATATAGCATACGTAGCCGAGGGATATAAGAAGGACGAGATGAATGTGTTCGTTGACGATGCCAAGATTGCAACCGAAGCGTTGTTTGAGCATGAGCCTTTCAAGTCGATGCGCAACCGCTTCAATATTGTTGCTGTCGAGTCGCCTTCAGTAGACAGCGGAACAAGTGAGCCTTCAAAGGGCATCTGGCGCAATACTGCGCTCGGAAGCCATTTTGACACTTTCTATTCCGACCGTTATCTTACAACGCTCAATCTCAAGAGTCTGCACGACGTACTGGCAGGAACTCCCTACGAGCACATCATCGTGCTTGTCAACACCAAGGAATATGGAGGTGGCGGCATATTGAATTCGTACAATCTGTCAATGACCCACCATCCGATGTACAAGCAGGTCGTTGTGCATGAGTTCGGACACAGCTTTGCCGGACTTGCCGACGAGTATGCCTACGAACAAGAGCAAATACCTATGTATCCGCACGATGTGGAGCCTTGGGAGAAGAACATAACAACTCTCGTTGACTTCCATGGCAAGTGGGAGAATATGATTGAGAAAGGCAAGAAAACAAAGGCTCCGGCTAATAAAATAAGTCTCTACGAAGGTGCCGGCTACAGCCTTAAGGGAGTGTACCGTGCAACACCCGACTGTCGCATGCGTAGCAACGACGTTAAGGAATTCTGTCCGGCTTGCCAGAAGGCTCTACGCGAGCTTATCAACTTCTACACAGAATAGGAGCATATACAACATAATTGAACATAATAAGGGAGTGTCAAGACAAAAAGGTTTTAACACTCCCTCTTTTACAAACAGGATAATATAGAAATGACAAATCAATTTTCGCCATTAGTGTCCGAAGTTCTTGCTTATAGCCGCGAAGAGGCAGCAAGACTCTCATGCAGCAGCGTCAGACCTGAACATCTGATGTTGGCAATTTTGCGTGAGCGTAAGAATCCGATGACGGGGATTCTTACAGACTTGGATATTAATGTACAAGAATTAAAGCAAAGTATAGAGTCGTTGTCATCATCAGAATCTGAGACACATAATGACATTCAGATTCAGTCAAACAATGTTACTACGCTTGACGACAAGACCAATAATATATTGAAACTATCGGTTCTTGAAGCCCGATTGGCTCACTCACAGACCGTTAATGTCGAACATCTTATATTGGCCATTCTGCACGACAACGCCTCAAACGGCGTAAAGGCTGTGCTCGGAAAATACGGAATAAACTATGAATTGGCAATGAAATATCTGCTGAAACCAAACTCTAAGACAACTGTAGACGGCATAGGGCTGTCAGAGGAAGAGGACGAAAATATGACAGGCCGAAACAGCCAACGTGGCGACAGTACTCCGTCAGCTGGAAATGCCGATATGAACAAGACAAGTAGTAAGACCGGAACTCCGGTTCTCGACAAGTTTTCAACAGACTTGACAAAGGCAGCATTGGATGGCAAACTTGACCCAGTTGTGGGGCGTACTAATGAGATGCAACGCGTAACAGAGGTGTTATGCCGTCGCAAAAAGAATAATCCAATACTAATTGGCGAACCAGGTGTTGGCAAAAGTGCCATAGCCGAAGGCTTAGCACAGCAAATTGCAAGCCGACACACGTCACCATTGCTGTTCAACAAGCGCATACTTCGACTCGACATGACATCGATTGTAGCCGGAACAAAGTATCGCGGACAGTTCGAAGAGCGCATTCAAGCCCTGCTACGTGAATTGGAGGACAATCCCGATATAATTGTCTTTATCGACGAAATCCACACCATAGTAGGCGCTGGCAGCACACCAGGTTCAATGGATGCAGCCAACATAATGAAGCCTGCACTTTCGCGCGGACTCATACAATGCATTGGAGCAACTACGCTTGACGAGTATCGCAACTCTATAGAAAAAGACGGAGCCTTGGAGCGTCGATTCCAGCGCATTATGGTAGAACCGAGCACAGCCGAAGAAACTCTCGAAATACTCCATAACATCAAGGAACGCTACGAGGACCATCATCATGTACGTTACACAGACGATGCACTGAAGGCTTGTGTCGACCTTACAGGTCGATACATAACAGAGAGACAGTATCCAGACAAGGCAATAGATGCACTTGACGAGGTGGGCTCACGTGTCCACCTGAAACATGCAGTAATTCCGCCTGCTATAGTTGATAAAGAAAAAGAAATTCGCCAGGCAGAACAACTAAAACATGCTGCAGCAGCCGATCAAGACTTTGAACTTGCAGCAAGTTATCGCGACCGCCAATGCCAACTTGAAGCTGAATTGAAGAAACTCAACGAAGAGTGGGCTACACACGACGACGGACATCGTGAAAATGTTGATTCTGCCGATGTAGCTAATGTGGTTTCTACTATGACAGGAATACCACTGCAACGCATTTCGGAAAAAGAGAGCGACCGTCTGCGTCGGCTCAGCGAATGTCTCAACAACTCGGTAATTGCCCAAGAAAAGGCTATTAACAAAGTGGTAAGAAGCATACAGCGCAACCGTCTTGGCCTCGGTAACCCCAATCGTCCGATTGGGGTATTCATGTTCCTCGGTCCAACTGGTGTAGGCAAGACCTATCTGGCCCAACGCCTTGCTGAGGAGATGTTTGGCAACAAGGATGCTATGATACGTATTGACATGAGCGAGTATTCAGAGAAGTTCAACACCTCACGCCTTGTTGGTGCACCTCCGGGATATGTTGGCTATGGAGAAGGAGGTCAGCTCACCGAGCGAGTACGTCGTCACCCCTACTCTATCGTGCTGCTCGACGAAATAGAGAAAGCACACGGAGACGTATTCAATCTATTGCTGCAAGTTCTTGACGAAGGCCGTATGACCGATGGCAACGGACGTATTGTCGACTTCCGCAATACTATAATCATAATGACTTCCAATGCCGGCACACGTCAGCTCAAAGACTTCAGCCATGGTATAGGTTTCACTGCCATGTCGATAAATAGTGCAGCCAATGAGCAGTCGAAGGAATATGCACGTTCAATCATACAGAAGGCACTCTCACGTCAGTTTGCTCCCGAATTTCTGAATCGTCTCGACGAGATAATCACATTCGACCAACTCGACGCCAAGGCTATTAGAAGAATTGTTGACGTAGAGCTTGACAAACTTACCAAACGCATATCAAAAAACGGTTATGCCGTAACAGTAACGGATTCAGCAAAAGCATTCCTTGCCTCAAAGGGCTACGATCCGCAGTTTGGTGCACGTCCGCTTAAACGAGCTATACAGACATACGTTGAGGATGAAGTCTGCGAAAAGATACTGATTGGTGAAATCAACGCAGGTGATGCTCTCATCGTTGACAAGAAAACAGAAGAAAACAAATTGACAGTAGTCAAGGTTGACAATAACGAATAACAAAAGGGGGCACATCATTTAGATGTGTCCCCTTTTATTATTACTATAATATTTTGCTTATCTTTCCTTCTGTGGCAAATGGAACTCATACGACTTGTCGAACACCTGGCTGACCTGATTAATTTCCAGCAATGTAGTGCCAGTAGGATTGCCCAATCCGAAGCGACCGCTAAGGTAAGCTATCTTGTCGTCGAGAGTGATGTATCCCTTCTGACGAAGCATACGTAAGGCTGCTATAAACATATATTCAGCCGAGGCCTGTTCCTTCTGATGGATAGGAATTACGCCATAGCTAAGATTGAGCCAGCGCTGGGTCTTCTCCTTATAGCAGATGGCGAGCACGGGGTTAGGTCCGCGGAAAGCAGCCAGATGGCGTACAGTCTCACCTGTAAGCGAATCAGTTATGATACCAGCCACACCAATACGACGAGTGGCATCGATAGCAGCATGAGCAAGAAATTCGCGCTGCGAGCAATTTTCGCTCATCGGCACTTCCCACTCTCCCATAGCGTTGCGGTCCTTCTCAGCCTGCTCGGCTATAGCAGCCATTGTCTTAACTGATTCAAGAGGATACTTACCGCTGGCAGTTTCGCCCGAAAGCATAAGGGCATCTGTGTAAGAGTAGATAGCATTGGCGATATCTGTAACTTCAGCACGTGTCGGGCGCGGATTCTTAATCATAGTGTGAAGCATCTGTGTAGCCACTATTACCGGCTTCTTCATCATCACACACTTGCGTATGATCTGGCGCTGAATGCCTGGAATGCGCTCGATTGGCACCTCAATGCCAAGGTCGCCACGGGCAATCATTATACCGTACGAAGCGTCAATAATCTCCTCAATATTGTCAACACCTTCCTGGTTCTCAATCTTCGAAATGATTTTGATGTCGCTATTGTGCTCGTCAAGAATCTTCTGAATTGCCAGAACGTCGGCTGCTGAGCGCACAAACGAATGGGCTATGAAGTCGATGTCTTCTTCAATAGCAAGCTGAATATTCTGGCGGTCTTTCTCGGTAATGGCAGGCAAAGCAATGTGCTCGCCAGGAACATTTACGCTCTTGTGTGCACCGAGCACTCCGTCGTTCTGCACCTGTGCTACAAGCATCGGGCCTACATTTTCGACAACAAGCATATCAAGTTCGCCATCATCAAAAAGTACATGGTCGCCTACCTTAACGTCTTTAGCGAAGTCGGGATACGACACGTTTACGATGTCGTGTGAAGAGTCCATCTCCGGACGTCCGAAAATCTTCACCATGTCACCAGTCTTGTATTCTATAGGCGACTCTACACCTGTGGTGCGCACCTCAGGACCCTTGGTGTCAATCATAAGTGCAATGTGTGGCGATACAGCTCGCACATTTCTTATTATAGTACGTATCCCGTCTGGAGTGGCGTGTGCCGTGTTCATACGCACTACATTCATGCCCGCAAAGAAAAGTTTGCGAATGAAGTCAACGTCACAACGGCGGTCACTAATAGAAGCAACAATCTTTGTCTGTTTCATTACCTGTATGTATAAATGTGTTTTTGATATTCTATTGTGCAAAGTTACGGAATTTTGAGCACATTTTTGATTTATGCAATCAAAATATTTTTTATTTGTAGCAAATTAGCTTTGCTCTTGTTTTTTATCATTCTTTTCATCATAAGTTATGATTGTGCAGATTGAAGATAATGACTAATTTTGCAACCGGTTAACAAACTAAATCATATTAAATAATAGTAGATGGATTCAAAGATTTATATATTTTCAGCGCTATGCTTTCTGCCTTCAATGGCAGTAGCCGACAGCTTCAACTTCAACGAAAAACACCTATCTGACACTTCCCGTGTCTACGACATCGACGAGGTAATAGTAGCCTCTCGCCCCAAAGACATTCAACGCTTGCGCCGCCAAGCCGTCAGTTCTACATCGCTTTCGGCAAGCACTCTCAGCTCATTTGCAGCACGCGACTTAAGGGACGTTTCTTCAAGAGTCCCTTCGTTTGTAATGCCAGCTTATGGCTCGCGCTACACATCATCTGTATACGTGCGTGGTATCGGAGCCAGAGTCAACAGTCCTGCCGTTGGCATGTATGTCGACGATATTCCTCTGGTAAGCAAGAGTGCCTTCAACACCCATATCTACGACATCAGTCGTATTGATATGCTACGCGGTCCGCAAGGCACGCTCTACGGACAGAATGCCGAGGGAGGATTAATAAGGATTTACACCAAGAGTCCGTTGTACTATCAAGGTACAGATGTACAGATGAGTATTGGAAACCATTTCTGGCGCATGGCACAGCTTAGCCATTATGGCAAGGCTGAAGGATTGGGAGCATATTCTGTATCTGCTTTCTATAACGGACAGAATGGATTTCAACACAACCAAGTTACGGGCAAGCGTGCCGACAACGGAAACGAGGCGGAGCACGTCTGAAGCTGATCCGCCAGCAGACAGCTCGCACTATGATTTCGCTCACAGCCGACTATCAATGGGTAAGACAGAACGGATTTGCATACGGCGAATACGACGTGGCTACCGGTCGAGCCCAAGACCCTTCTACCAATCTGCCCAACAACTACCGCCGTCATCTGCTCTCTGTAGGTTTGAACGTGAACTACAAGGGACGTAATGCTGACATCAATTCCACCACGAGCTATCAGTATCTGAACGACAATATGCAGATGGACCAGGATTATACGGCGCTCGACTTTATGCAGCTGCACCAATGCCAGCTTATGAATGCCGTGACTCAGGAATTTGCCATCAAGAATCATGACGATAACCGTTGGCGACGTGTCACGGGTGCCTTCTTCAGCTACCAATGGCTCAATACTGACGGACCTGTAGGATTTGGCGAGAGCATGACCGGACCGATGGGAAATGCTATTGCCGGGACTATCTATACATCAATCTATAGTTCAACATACAATGGGATTTTGAATAAAATGATAGAAAAAGGAATGCCTGAAGAAGTTGCTAAAGCAAAAGCAAAGACTGCTGCAGATAAGGCTGTTAAAAGAGAAAATTTCAGTATGGGCATTGGTATTGATGTGCCAGGCACGTTCCGTACTCCTCAGCTCAACGCAGCCCTGTTTCATGAGTCGAGCCTGCAACTGTCCAATCGCTTTAGGGCTACACTCGGATTGCGCTACGACCTCTCGCGCACATCAATCCATTACGACACTCGTGCCATAATGACAGCTAATGCCAAAATTATGGGACAGAAAGCTGTGAACACGCTCAGTTCTCACCTTAACAGCCGTACACACAACACCTTCAATCAGTTGCTGCCTAAGTTGGCATTAACATATGATTTAGGCAAAGTTTCACCATCAAATGGTGGAGACATTGGCAATCTTTACGCCTCTGTCAGCAAGGGCTACAGGGCTGGAGGCTACAACATACAGATGTTCTCCGACATACTGCAGACCGAGCTTATGGCCAATCGAATGAAGGCAATGAAAGGAAGCTACGATGTCCCCCACTCTGCCGACGACTACTCAAATGTGAACAATACTATATCATACAAGCCTGAGGAGAGTTGGAACTATGAAGTGGGTGCCCACCTCAATCTCTTCAATCAGGCTGTCCATCTCGACCTCTCGACCTACTATATGCAGATAAAAAACCAGCAACTATCGGTAATGGCAGGCACATACGGATTCGGAAGAATGATGGTTAATGCAGGTCGTAGCCGTAGTTTTGGTGGCGAAATAACTCTACGCGGAAGTTCGTTCAACAACGCTCTTGCATGGGCTTTGGCATACGGCTATACTAATGCCACATTCCGCAACTACAACGATGGCGAGAACGACTATAGAGGTAATAGAGTGCCGTTCGCTCCAGAACACACAATCTCGGCAAATGCCGACTATACAATACTTCCACAGCAGTCATTTCTGAAGAGCGTAGTGATAGGTGCAGGTACTACAGCCCAGGGCGAAATCTATTGGGACAAGGCTAACAGCTACAAACAGAAGTTCTATGCGCTTCTCAACGCTCACGCTAAGTTCGGGTTCAAGCATTTTACAGTAAACCTGTGGGCAAAGAACCTTACAAACACACGTTATTGTACGTTTGCCATGGACAGTTCGGCATCGCGCACCAAGCGCTATTTCGGCCAAAAGGGAGCACCTATAACATTTGGCGCCGACTTTAATTTCAATTTTTAAAAACCAAACAATAGTCCGGGATTGAGAACTAATCATTCCAAGTTTTCAATTCCGGACTTTCAATTCAGAAAATTTCATTACCACATATCAGCCATTCGCTTGTGAGGCACCAAGACAATCTCGATAGGAATTTTGAGCCACTTGCGATTCACCACAATCTTTAGTCGGCTTCCGCCAGTCTGCTTCAGCACATACGTATTGTCCTTAGGATTGTAGGTGAGCGTGGCAGTAAGGTCTTCCGACCCATAATCGTTAATAATTTCCAACTCGGCCTTGTTCTTGCCCACAATCTTGGCATCGGTCACAAGCCATTTACGCGAGTCGCGCAACGCCCCGAAGAATCCAGGAACCGTCCCGAACACGTCCTGTCCAGGAACGCTAATATTAGCCTCATACAGATTCACGTCCATATACACCTTATACTCGTCGTTGTATATATAAGTGTGGAATACTTGGTTGGAATTTACGTTTTGTGCTGCCCCGACAAGTATGGAGGCCATCGTAACTAAAAGCATAAGAAATCGTCTCATATTTTATTCTGTTTTTTATGGAAAATATACAATTGTTAATATAACATTTGTCTGCACAACGGCAATTTTTGCCCTATAGCAATGCAAATATAACGAATTCAAATCAAGAATAGATGTAAAAAACGAAAAAAAAGGCAGAAACACTCGTGTTTTTGCTTTTAATATACTATTTTTGCAGCAAATATTTAACTTTTTTATGAAAAAAGAGAGACTATTTCCTGATTATATTTTTGAGTCAAGTTGGGAAGTTTGCAACAAAGTAGGTGGTATTTATGCAGTTCTTTCCACACGTGCAAAGACCCTTAAAGAGAAACTTGGCGACAATTTGGTTTTCATCGGTCCCGATTGTTGGGGCGAGAAACAAAGCCCGTATTTTGAGGAAGACCCCACACTTCTTAAGCCTTGGCGTACAGCAGCAGCCAAACAAGGTCTTAACATAAAGATAGGTCGCTGGACTGTTCCTGGCAATCCCGTAGCTGTATTGGTTGACTTCCAGCCTTATTTCGCCAAAAAGGACGAAATAGATGGCGAATTGTGGGAAAAATACCACGTAGACAGCCTTCACGCTTATGGCGACTACGACGAAGCCTCTATGTTCTCGTATGCAGCAGCACTCGTAGTGGAGAGCTATTACAATTATTACATAAGCAAGAAGAAGCGTGCCAACAAGACCATATACCATGCCAATGAATGGATGACCGGTTTGGGCGCTCTATATATCAACGACCGTCTGCCGCAAGTTGCCACAATCTTTACTACACATGCTACAAGCATCGGACGAAGCATCGCTGGCAACAACAAGCCCCTCTATGAATATCTTGAAGCTTACAACGGCGACCAGATGGCTGACGAGCTCAATATGCAGAGCAAGCAATCAATCGAAAAGCAGACAGCTGCCCATGTAGATTGCTTCACTACCGTGAGTGAGATTACTGCACGCGAGTGTGCCGAACTGCTCGACAAGCCTGTTGATGTGGTTCTGCCTAACGGATTTGAAGACGACTTCGTACCGCAGGGCAAGGTTTTCGACCGCAAGCGCGAGGCTGCACGTAAGCGTCTGCTCGACATCACACGCGCCCTCACAGGCGACGAAGTAGCCGATGACGCTATAATAATCTCTACAAGCGGACGCTACGAGTGGCGCAATAAGGGTATTGATGTGTTCATCGAAGCTGTAAATCGTCTGCGTCTTTCGGCCGACGAGCTTAACAAAGAGATTGTAGCATTCATTGAGGTGCCGGCTTGGGTCAACTGCAAGCGCAACGACCTTGCCGAGCGTCTTGAAAAGATGGCTCAGGGCGAAAAGTTTGACACTCCGCTTGACACTCCGGTCATCACCCACTGGCTCAACGAGCAGCAGAACGACCGTGCTTTGGGTATGATAAACTGGCTCGGAATGCGCAATCAGAAGGGTGAGAAGGTGAAGCTAATCTTCATCCCCTGCTATCTCACAGGCGACGACGGCATTGTCAATCTTTCATACTTTGACGTAATTCTCGGCAACGACCTCTGTGTCTACCCGTCATACTATGAGCCGTGGGGCTACACTCCGCTTGAGGCTGTAGCATTCAAGGTGCCTTGCATCACTACCGACCTTGCAGGATTCGGACTATGGGCACACTCAGAGTGCGGAGGCAAGTCGACGCTCGACAATGGTGTGGAGGTAATCCATCGTACCGACTACAACTACAATGAGGTGGCAGACGACATCAAGAAGACTGTCATCAAGTATGCCAATGCAACCAAGACAAAGCAGACACGTATGCGCAACAACGCACGCTCTCTGTCAGAGAAGGCTCTTTGGACTCATTTCATTGAGTACTATTACAATGCCTACGATTTTGCATTGCGCAAGGCAGAGGCGAGAAAAGAAAAATAATAAATATCAATTATAAATAAAAAAATCTATGAAAATTAAAGCAGATTATGCTAACGCTCCCCAGTGGAAGGAAGTTACTATCAAGTCGACCCTTCCTGCAGAGCTGAAGTGTCTTGACGAGCTCGCACACAATATGTGGTGGGCATGGAACTATGAGGCTCGTGATATGTGGAAGAGCCTTGACAAGGACCTCTATGAAGAGGTAGGTCACAACCCGGTAATGCTTCTCGACCGCTTGAGCTATGAACGCAAGGAGGCTATCGTTAAGGACAAGGCCATCATGGAGCGCGTTAAGGCTGTATACAAGAAGTTCCGCGAGTATATGGACGTTGCTCCTGATGCAACACGTCCTTCTGTGGCTTACTTCTGTATGGAGTATGGTATCAACCAGGTTGTCAAGATCTACTCAGGTGGTCTTGGTATGCTCGCCGGCGACTACATGAAGGAGGCTTCTGACTCTAACGTCAACATGTGTGGCGTAGGTTTCCTCTATCGTTACGGCTACTTCAAGCAGACTTTGTCAATGGACGGTCAGCAGATCGCTCAGTACGACGCTCAGAACTTCAACTCTCTCCCCGTAGAGCGCGTTCTCGACGAGAACGGTCAGCCTATGGTAATTGACGTTCCTTACATGAACTATCAGGTTCACGCTTATGTATGGGTAATGAACGTAGGCCGTATCAAGCTCTACCTCCTCGATACTGACAACGAGATGAACTCAGAGTTTGACAAGCCTATCACACACGCCCTCTATGGTGGCGACAACGAGAACCGTCTGAAGCAGGAGATTCTTCTCGGTATCGGCGGTATGCTCACACTCAAGAAGCTTGGCATCAAGAAGGACATCTATCATTGCAACGAGGGCCACGCAACTCTCTGCAACCTCCAGCGTCTTATCGACTACATCAAGGAAGGACTGTCGTTCAACGAGGCTCTTGAGCTCGTTCGCGCTTCTTCACTCTATACAGTTCACACTCCGGTACCTGCTGGTCACGACTACTTCGACGAGTCGCTCTTCGGCAAGTACATGGGCGGCTATCCTAGCATGCTCGGCATCTCTTGGGACGAGTTCATCGGAATGGGTCGTACAAATCCTGAGGACCACTCAGAGCGCTTCTGTATGTCTACATTCGCTTGCAACACCTGCCAGGAGGTCAACGGCGTAAGTAAGCTTCACGGATGGGTAAGCCAGCGTATGTTCGCTCCTATCTGGAAGGGTTACTATCCTGAAGAGAGCCACGTAGGCTACGTTACCAACGGTGTTCACTTCCCGACATGGACAGCTACAGAGTGGCGCAAGGTTTACGCCAAGTATTTCGACAAGAACTACATCTATGATCAGAGCAACGAGAGCCTCTGGCACTCTATCTATAATGTGCCCGACGCAGAAATTTGGGAGACACGTATGGCTCTCAAGAAGAAGCTCGTTGACTACATCCGTGAGAAGTTTGCCGCTACATGGCTCAAGAACCAGGGCGATCCTTCACGCGTAGTGACATTGCTCGAGAGCATCACTCCTAACGCTCTCTATATCGGCTTCTGCCGTCGCTTTGCTACTTACAAGCGTGCTCACCTTCTCTTCACCGACCTTGAGCGTCTGTCTAAGATCGTGAACAATCCGGAACGTCCGGTTAAGTTCATCTTCTCAGGTAAGGCTCACCCGGCTGACGGTGCTGGCCAGGGCTTGATCAAGCGTATCTTCGAGATCAGCCAGCGTCCTGAGTTCCTCGGCAAGATCATCTTCCTTGAGGACTACGACATGCAGCTTGCTCGCCGCTTGGTTTCAGGTGTTGATATCTGGATGAACACTCCGACACGTCCTCTTGAGGCTTCTGGTACATCAGGCGAGAAGGCCGAAATGAACGGTGTTGTAAACCTCTCAGTACTCGACGGCTGGTGGGTTGAGGGTTATCGTCAGGGTGCAGGCTGGGCTCTCAAGCAGGAGCGCACATACCAGAACCAGGGCTATCAGGATCAGCTCGATGCTGCTACAATCTACTCTCTCCTTGAGAACGAGATTCTGCCGCTCTACTACAACCGCAACGAACAAGGCTTCAGCGAGGGTTGGATCAAGACCATCAAGAACTCTATCGCCACTATCGCTCCTCATTACACAATGAAGCGTCAGCTTGACGACTACTATGATAAGTTCTACACCAAGGAGGCTGCCAACTTCAAGAAGCTTTCAGCCGACAACAACCGCCTCGCCAAGGAGCTTGCTGCCTGGAAGGAAGCTGTTGCTCAGCGTTGGGACTCAATCCGCGTAGTCAGCAAGGACGACTCTGTGCTTTACGGCGCCGAGACTGGCAAGAAGTACACTCTGCGCTACGTCATCGACGAGCAGGGCTTGAACGACGCTATCGGACTTGAGCTCGTGTCTATCAAGACCGACAAGAACGGTGAGGAACACATCTTCTCTAAGCGTGAGTTTGAGGTTGTAGGCCACGAAGGCAACAACTATACATTCGAGGCTACATTCGAGCCTGACGTTGCCGGTTCATTCAAGAGCTGCGTACGTATGTATCCTAAGAATGAAAACCTCGTTTATCGTGAGGACTTCTGCTACGTTAAGTGGCTCGACTAATCACAATAGACTATATAATATTAATCCCGAAGACGTTCCAAACGGAATGCCTTCGGGATTTTTATATTATCAATAAATATTATTAATCAATTTCCTTCCCCTACTTTTCCATCGAAATAGTAAGTACTTGAGTAGTAGTAGTTGTTGTACGACAACGATTGTCGGTGCGTTCGCCTACCAACCATACAATCTTGCCACTGGCGTCAGTAACAACTAACTGACGACGCTTGTCAAAGATAGAACGTTTGCGATCGGTCAAGAAGTCGCTCACCAGTTTGGTGTGGTTCATGCCAAAAGGCGTAAAACGGTCGCCATCAGCAATATTACGCACGGTAAGAGGCCACTTTAACGACTTAGCATCTAATGTAACAGAATTCGGACTAGTACTTGGTTTGAAATCATCAGAAACCGTCATAATGTGAAAATCAAATCTTACACCATCGGCAAGAGTATAAAGTCCTTGTTCGGGAATTTTCTTATTGAGAACATGGACTCCATAATCAAGTGGTTGGATTATTAGACTATCACGATTGAAGCAGAGCTCATGAGTGGTCGATGCAAACAAACGAGTACGTTCAGACGGTTGATTGATAACAGCATACACCATTTCTACTTGCGACGAAGTGAAACCGCAAGGACTGAGAATATGAAACAAAACGCTCTCTGCCGATACTTGTGCCAACAGACGTGAAATGCTCACTGACAATGGAGCAACAACCGGACAAGCCATATCAACAGCCAACTTAACGGATTCTGGATTTTGACCTATCACATCAAAAATCGCGCTATTAATAGCGTTGTCGTAAATGTTAACTGCTTCGCCTACACGTAAAGAAGTCTCAAATATCGACTGTGACACATTTGGATTGAGCTGTTGCAGCAATGGCATCAATTCTAGTCGTATCTTGTTGCGCTTCACATCGGGTACGAAATTGGTGCTGTCAGTGACGAAGGTCTGATTGAGAGAATCAAGAAAGCCGACAATGTCGTGACGGCTTATGGAAAGTAGTGGACGTAAAATATACCCGTTACGAGGCTGAATGCCACGCAATCCGCGTATTCCGGTACCACGCACAAGATTGAGCAGTACCGTCTCCACACTGTCGTCACGATGATGGGCCACACAAATACCATCTGCATCAATGTCACGGCGCAGACGTTCAAAATAATCGTAGCGCAAACGACGTGCAGCCATCTCTATGCTCACATGATGCAGCAAAGCATATTCACGAGTGTCAAAATGAATGAGATGGAGAGGAATATCGTATGAGACACAGAGATTCTTGCAGAAGTTTTCGTCGCGATCAGACTCATTGCCACGCAAACGGAAATTGCAATGGGCAGCTTCAAGTTGCATGTTCCACTCGCCAGCAAGTCGCTTCATAACGAGCAGTAGTGCAACGCTGTCGGCACCTCCCGACAATGCTACAATATATTTACCACCCTCAACAAACAAAGAGTGTGCGGAAGCAAACGCCCGCACACTACCTATGAAATTATTCTGTCCTATGTTGCTCAAAATACTGATATTTTAATAGATTTACTCTACATACAGTACCAATCCCTTCAGATACTCACCCTCTGGATGGTAGATGTTTATGGGATGGTCGGCAGGCTGGTGAATCTGATGAAGGATGCGCACCTTGCGGTTGGCCTGTACAGCAGCTGTAAAGACAGCATTTCGGAAATTCTCCTTTGATACTATCTGCGAGCAACTGAATGTGAAGAGTATTCCACCAGGTTTGATGCGCTGTAATCCCTTCACATTAAGACGTGTGTAACCCTTAAGTGCATTACGCAAAGCTGCACGATGTTTGGCAAAGGCAGGCGGGTCGAGTACAATAAGGTCGTACATCTTATCGTTGGCATCAAGATATTTGAAAGCATCCTCACAGAATGCAGCATGACGTTCATCACCAGGGAAATTCATGGCAATGTTCTTATTGGTGAGTTCTATGGCCTTTGCACTACTGTCCACTGAGTGTACAAGCTTGGCACCACCACGCATAGCGTACACCGAGAAGCCACCAGTATAACAGAACATATTAAGCACCGAACGACCTTGAGAGTAGGTCTCAAGCAAATGACGGTTCTCTCGCTGATCAACGAAGAAACCGGTCTTCTGACCCTTAAGCCAATCGATATGGAAGTTGAGTCCGTTTTCCATAGCAACATCGCTGCCCATAGAACCATAGATAAATCCGTTCTCATGTTCAATATCAGCCTTAAATGGCAGTGTGGTCTCACTCTTATAGTAGACGTTGGCAATTTCGCCACCTGATACCTTGACAAGTGCCTCACAAATCTCATTACGATAAACGTGCATTCCTACCGAATGCGCCTGCATTACAGCAGTATCGCCATAGCAGTCGATTATCAGTCCTGGAAGATTGTCACCTTCACCGTGTACCAGTCGGAATGTGTTGTTATTCTCACGTCCAATCAGACCGATGGCCTTGCGCATTTCCCAAGCCGAACTTAGACGAGACTCCCAAAACTCAGCATCGATTTCTACATCGCGGAATGAGAGCACTCGCACTGCTATGCTACCAATCTGGAACATGCCGACAGCAATGAAATCACCCGACGCAGTAATAACACGTACCAACTCGCCTTCCTCCACGCCTTCCTCCACATTAGCTACGGCTCCAGAGAATATCCAAGGATGAAAGCGCTTCAGACTCTCTTCCTTGCCTTTTTTCAGATATAATTTCTTATACATATATTGTTTTATTCTTTGTCAGTTAAAGTATTTGGGGCTTCTTCTGCAACTTTCACTAAGTCATAATCCTTAGTTGCCATGAGTCGCATTATCTCGTCATAAAGATTTATACATGCCCAAGCATCAATGGCTGCATATTCTTTCTGCTTGTCGGTGAGTACATCGGCTTCCCAATTGGTGAGTCGCTGTCGTTTGCTGATTTTTTCACCGAAGAGATTGGCGTAGAGTTTCTGCAGACTCTTGTCCTCAATACCGAGATTACCGATTATGTCCTGAATATCAATAAACCATCCAGGCGTGAACTCTGCGCGTCGATGAAGCGAGATTATGTCATCGTGCCACGATAGTCCAACCATTGGCACCATCCGATTGGAAAGCAACTTTATTAACGACTGAGGCATTCCCAAATGATTGAGACGAAACAAGAAACATTGGTCGCGCGTGGCGACCTGCAACAATGCCACCTTATGGTTCTGACCACGGCGGAAAGCAGGTTTCGTCTCGGTGTCAACGCCAAGAATATCACATGTCAGCAGATATTCAACAGCACGTTCTGTTTCATATTCATTCAATATAACGTTGATTTTATGGGGATACTCCACCAATGGAAGAGCATTAATAGTTGCTTTGTCAAACTTGTTGTATATAGTCTTTTTCATTCCGAACATTTAAAGATACTGCAAAATTAGAAAAAAGTTATGAATTTATGGTGCTTTACGAGTTTTTTCCACTAATTTTGTCATTAATATTCTGTTGAGAAAGTTATTTTTACAGAGAATGCAGTAAAGTAGAATAAAATCTAAACTAAATAAAATGGCAAAGAAAAAAGCGGAACGTAAACCCGCTAAGTTAAAAGAGGCACTTGGACTTTCAAGTTTTCTAAGAAGTGAGAGAACTGATTTTCTTGTGGGACTAATCGTTATATTGTTCGCTATATACTTGTTTGTGGCGATGTCCTCATATCTGAGCACCGGAGCAGCCGACCAAAGTATTTTAGAAAGTATGCGACCCGGCGAATGGCTTAATACAGAACGTATTTTCCAGAATTCATGCAGATCATTAGGAGCAATCCTCTCATACTTCTTCATCACCAAAAATTTTGGATTTGCAGCTTTTCTGATACCTTCTTTTTTGGTGCTTGCAGGTATACGTTTAATGCGTATCTGTATGGTGAATCTTTGGAAATGGTTCTTCGGGATGGCTATTGCTATGTATTGGCTGTCAGTATTCCTTGCTAAGGTTGTAGCTCCATTTGCAGGTGAATTGGTATTTAATCCTGGTGGCAGACACGGAGCTATGTGTGTGGAGTATTCTGAAAACGTCATAGGTTCTCCGGGCCTTGCAGCGATATTGTTCTTTATAGCTATTGCATTGCTCACATTCATCAGCAGCCAGACAATTATATGGTTCCGTAGGGTACTGAATCCATTGGCCAAGGGTGCTGCCAACACAGGAAGAGCCGTGACTTCAGCAATGTCAAGTTTCGTTGAGAAAACAGACGACGACCAGAAAGCAGATGATGAAGAAGCTGACAACAAAGTCACTGATTACAAAAAATCTGATAGTACAACAAACGACAATAAAGATAAAAATAAAGACAAGAATGAAGCAGATGCGAATATTGCCTCGGTGATTGACTTGACCGACTTGACTGCAGCGTCTACAAAGCCTGACACCAACGCCATATCAAGCAAGCCAGACAAGACTACCGAACGCAATGCTGCTAACACTGCTCAAGCCGCAGATAATCTGACTGTTGAAGTAGGCAAAGAAGATAAGGCCAACGGCAATATCACCACCCCAAGCCACGACATTGACACCCCAATAAATCCGCTCGAGCCATTCACACGATACCGCTATCCGGGTCTTGACCTTCTGAACAAGGATGCCAACGACGGCAAACCTTACGTAGATATGGAGGAAGTAAAGGCGCACAACGAGGAAATCGTCAAGGTGCTCAAGAGCTTCGGCATCGACATCCGTGAGATAAAGGCCACCGTAGGACCTACCATCACCCTCTACGAGATAACTCCTGCCGAGGGAATACGCATCACAAAGATACGCAACCTTGAGGACGACATAGCCCTGCGACTCTCGGCACTCGGAGTGCGCATCATAGCCCCGATACCAGGCAAGGGAACCATCGGTATTGAAGTGCCTAACAAGAAGCGCCACAACGTGTCGATGGAGAGCATACTGAACTCACGCAAGTTCCAGGAAACCAAATTTGACCTGCCTATAGCACTCGGCAAGACCATCACCAACGAGGTGTTCATGGCCGACCTCACCAAGATTCCTCACCTGCTCGTAGCAGGTGCCACGGGTCAGGGTAAGTCGGTAGGTCTGAACGTCATCATTACATCGTTGCTATACAAAAAGCATCCTAACGAATTGAAACTTGTACTTATCGACCCTAAAAAGGTTGAATTCAGTGTTTACGCTCCTATAGCCGACCACTTCATGGCTCAAGTCGATGACGATGACGAACCTATCATTACCGACGTAACCAAGGTGGTGCGCACACTGAAGAGTCTGTGCACATTGATGGACCATCGCTACGATTTGCTGAAGATGGCAGGGGCACGCAACATTAAAGAATACAATGACAAGTATTTGCGTCATAAACTCAATCCAGAGCATGGTCATGAGTTCATGCCATACATTGTCGTTGTAATCGACGAGTTTGGCGACCTCATCATGACTGCCGGCAAGGAGGTGGAAATGCCTATAGCACGTATCGCACAGCTTGCACGTGCAGTGGGAATTCACATGATTATCGCCACACAGCGCCCTACCACATCAATCATCACGGGCAACATCAAGGCCAACTTCCCTGGACGCATAGCATTCAAGGTAAGTTCGATGATGGACTCGCGCATAATTCTCGACCGACCCGGTGCCAACCAGCTCATCGGTATGGGCGACATGCTCTATCTCAACGGCAACGAACCTACACGTGTACAGTGTGCATTCATCAACACTCCCGAGATTGTACAAATTAACGAGTACATAGCTAAACAATCGGGACCTACCTGCCCAATGCAGCTGCCAGAGCCAAAGAACGATGAGGGTGGAGACGGAGCCTCAGGTTCGTCGGGCGACATTGGCGCTATCGACCCGTTGTTTGAAGAGGCGGCACGCTCGGTTATCGTCAGCCAGCAGGGCAGCACAAGCATGATACAACGCAGGTTCTCGATAGGCTACAATCGCGCCGGACGACTCATGGACCAGCTCGAAAAGGCTGGTATAGTAGGAGCGGCACACGGAGGCAAGCCACGCGATGTGCTCATTGCCGACGAGAGCCAATTGGATAACATTATAGGACAACTAAAACGTACGTAAACGATTATGAAACACACATTGTTAAGTATTCTGCTTGTAGCCGCCATGGCGGTAGTATCAAGCGTTCAGTCAATGGCACAGTCAAACACAGCGCAGGCTCGTGCCATACTCGACAAGACATCGAAGGTAATAGGACATAAGAGTGGCGTAAGCGCATCGTTCACCCTCAACAATCCCACCACCGGCAACGTGTCGGGCACAATAGCCGTAAAGGGCGGCAAGTTCAACGCACGCACTCCGCAGGCAATAGTATGGTTCAACGGCAAGACCCAATGGACATACACGAAGAAGAACAACGAGGTGAACATCAGCACCCCTACCCAGGCACAGCAGCAGATGATGAACCCCTATACATTTATTAATGTATACAAGACGGGCTACAACATGTCGTCAGCCAAGGCTGGTGCCAACTACGAGGTGCATCTTGTAGCGCAGAACCAGAAACGCAGCATCCAGGAGATGTACGTCACGGTTAACAGCAAGACTTACGTGCCGTCGCGCGTCAAGATGAAGCACAACGGACGCTGGTATACCGTGACCATAAGCAACTTCTCGGCTAAGAAGCAGCCAGACAGTTTGTTTACATTCAACTCAAAAGACTATCCGTCGGCAGAGGTTATTGACCTCAGATAAGCACAATTCTACATCTCACCCCTATCCACCACCATAACCACTAATCACTATGCAGACACGTCTTACCATATGGCAGACTATCAGCTGCCTGCTCAAGCATCGCCGGCTTGCCGACCAAAGGGCAATCGACTACGAGACCAACCGCTTTGCCAAAGTAATGGTTGGCATAGCATTCCTGTTCACGGCTGGCTATCTGATTATGCTAGCTGTGCTCTTTGCCCTGATAGCCAACGACACGCGCTTTATGACAAGCGTAGAGCTGATGTGCACAATTCTACCAGCCGTCATGTGCATCGACTTCCTGATGAGGTTTACCGTACAGCAGACTCCTGCGCAGATAGCACGCCCGTACATGCTGCTACCGTTGCCCAAATATGCCTGTGTCGACGCTTTCATATTCTCGTCGCTCACGTCGTGGGGCAATCTTACGTGGCTCCTGCTCGTAGTCCCCTACTCTATCATGTCTGTGGCGTTCAGCTACGGACTACTCACTATGGTCTATCTCGTGGTGGTGGTGCTACTTGCCGCCGTGGCTAACAGCCAATGGTACAGCATGTCACGCACCCTCGTCAACCGCTCCTATCTGTGGTGGCTCCTGCCTATTGGCTTCTACGCCATTCTAGCAGCCCCGCTCTACCTTGGCAAGGATGCCGGACTGCAGCAATACGTACGCATCTATTCGTTGCCCGGCGAGGCTATTAGCGAGCATAACATGTGGCCGTTGCTTGCGATGGTGGCGCTATTGTCGGGGCTAATCATCCTAAACCACCGTGTGCAATATGCAGCAGTACGCGAAGAAACGGTTGGCACCAAGAAGACGCAGACCGTGACACACGTCATGAAATTCAACTTCCTTGAACGATACGGCGAGTTCGGCACGTTCCTCCAACTGGAGATAAAGCAGCTCATGCGCAACCGCAACCCACGCAAGGGAATTGTCTCAAGCATAATATTCACCATAATATTATGTCTGCTCATCATTACAACCGACATTTACGACTCTCCGGTAATGACCAACTTCTGGGCACTCTACATATTCATCCTTCCGGGAGCCACAATTCTTGTCAAGATGATGGGCTACGAAGGCAACTATGTAGATGGGCTGTTTGTAAGACGCGAGAACATTCTCGCCCTACTCCATGCCAAGTACATCTTCTATTCGGCCATGCTCCTGCTGCCGTTCGTGCTGATGCTGCCAATGGTGTTTGCCGGCAAGATGTCGATTGTGATGCTCGTCAGCTATGCCGTCTACACCATGGGATTCCAATACTTCGTCATATTCCAGTCGGCAGTCTACACGCGACAGACAATACCAATGAACGAAAAGATAACATCGAAGGGCGGACTCGAAGGCAATTACGTGCAGATGATAATCGTAGGCGTAATATTCATCGTGCCAAATATCATCGTCTCTACTCTGCAGACCATATTTAGCGCAAACACTACATACGGCATAATGCTCGCCATCGGACTGATATTCGTGCTGACCAACCGCCTGTGGCTGCGCAATATCTACAACCGAATGATGAGCCGCAAATACAGCAATCTCGAGGGTTTCACCTCCACACGATAAGAAAACTACAAGAACAGCAATAAGGTGTTTATAATTTGCATACAGCAATTATAAACGCCTTTTTTAGTTAATATTCCGCAACCAAGGGTTAATTGTTAAACAAAACGTTCTATCGTTTTACTTTTTAATCTATCTTTGCAAACAAGAAAAAAATACACACAACAGGCATGAAGAAAAGAACTATATGGACAATCGCCTCAATCATGGGCTTCTCGTTCCTCGCCCTGCTTTATCTGCAGCTCAGATACATCCAGGAGATGGTGGACATGAAGAAGGAACAGTTTGACGAGTCGGTCAACCGCGCACTCTATCAAGCCTCGCGCAATCTGGAGCTCAACGAGACCCTGCGCTATCTTGAGAAAGACGTGAACGAGACCGAACGACGCTCGTTCAAGAAGGATTCCATTGGCACTATCTCGGGCAAGCTCGACGGCAGCATACAGCAGTCACACCAATACTCGGTAATAGGCAAGGACGGCACAATCTACTCGTCGTTCGAGTTAAAGACCATTACCACACGCCCCTCGCAGATGCCTAAGGCTATGATTCTGCACACTGATAAAAACTCGTTCAGTGAGGCAGCAAAATCAATGCAACAGATAGTAAAAAACCGTTATGTCTACCAAAAGGCACTGCTCGACGAAGTGGTATACTCCATTCTCTACTCAGCTTCTGAAAAACCGCTCAAGGAACGAATCAACTTCAAGTTGCTTGATCAAGATCTCAAAGCTGAGTTGATGAACAACGGTATTAATATTACCTATCACTTCACAGTTAGCACTCAGGACGGACGCGAAGTATACCGATGCCCCGACTACACCGATGAAGGCGAAGAGTTCACCTACTCGCAAGTACTCTTTCGCAACGACCCGCAGTCAAAAATGGGAGTTGTGCGCATCCACTTCCCCGACATGGGTTCGTACATCTATTCATCTGTACGATTTATGATACCGTCAGTGGCATTCACAATGGTATTGCTCATAACGTTTATCTTCACTATAGTAGTGATATTCCGACAGAAACGCTACACGGAAATTAAGAACGACTTCATCAACAACATGACGCATGAGCTGAAGACACCAATTGCCAGCATCTCATTGGCGGCACAGATGATGAACGATGAGAGTGTTACCAAGAGTCCAGCAATGGCCAAACACCTTGGACAGGTTATCAACGATGAGTCGAAACGCTTACGATTCCTTGTAGAGAAAGTGCTACAGATGTCGATGTTCGATCGCAAGAAGGCGGTATTCAAGAAAAAGCGTCTTGATCTTAACGAAATGGTTGAGAACGTTGCAAACTCGTTTACTTTACGCGTAGAACACACAGGCGGAAAAATTTACACCGAGATAGAAGCCATAGAGTCAACACTATACGTTGACGAAGTGCACTTCCAAAATGTAATAAACAACCTTCTCGACAACGCCGTGAAGTACCGCAAGCCCGACCAGCCCATCAATATCTACCTGCGTACATGGAACGATGATAACCACCTATACCTCTCAGTGCGCGACACAGGACTGGGCATAAAGAAGGAAAACATAAAGAAGGTGTTCGACAAGTTCTACCGCGTACACACGGGCAACGTGCACGACGTGAAGGGATTCGGACTCGGACTAGCGTACGTCAAGAAAATAATTATGCTCCACAATGGCGACATTACGATTGACAGCGAGTTGGGTAAGGGAACGAAGTTCACAATTAAGTTGCCAATAATCAAGGATTAAACTTTCTGACGTTAGGAAACGTCTAATAAACAGAATATTAATAATAATTTAAAATACTACGACTATGGACGACAATTTGAAAATTCTGCTTTGCGAAGATGATGAGAACCTCGGTATGCTTCTGCGTGAATACTTGCAGGCTAAAGGCTACTCTGCAGAACTCTGCCCCGACGGTGAGGCTGGCTACCGCGCATTTATGAAGACGAAGTTTGACATTTGCGTTCTCGACGTGATGATGCCTAAAAAGGACGGATTCACACTGGCTCAAGAGATACGTCAGGCCAACGCTGAGATACCTATCATATTCCTCACTGCAAAGACTCTGAAGGAAGACATCCTCGAAGGCTTTAAGATTGGTGCAGACGATTACATCACAAAGCCATTCTCAATGGAAGAACTCGTATTCCGTATTGAGGCTATTCTGCGCCGTGTACGTGGCAAGAAGAACAAAGAAAGCTCAGTTTATCACATCGGACGCTTCACCTTCGACACACAGAAACAATTGCTTTCAATCGGTGACAAGCAGACCAAACTCACCACTAAGGAGAACGAACTGCTCGCCCTTCTCTGTAGCCACGCCAACGAGATTCTGCAGCGCGACTTTGCATTGAAGACCATATGGATTGACGACAACTACTTCAACGCTCGCTCAATGGATGTTTACATCACTAAGCTTCGCAAGCATCTCAAGGACGACGACCAGATTGAGATTATTAACATCCACGGTAAGGGTTACAAACTTATTACGCCCGAAGAAGAATAACATTTTTCTCAATTCGATACAAAAATTATCGAACTGACAAGATTAATTTAATAAAATGCCCCAACTTCTATTTCATTAAATTAGAAGTTGGGGCATGATTTAAACTCCTTATGATACAGTCAGAAGTTCTTTTATCTTTGTATTAAAATATGCCAAGCGATTTGAGTTTACTCTCAATTATCGCAACACCACCTTTCACATTACTCTCAATATTTAATGGCATTACAGGATCGTGTAATGACATACGCAACAACCACCAACCGTCTTCGTCTGCATTGCAACAACTTACACGCAGTCCCTCGTAGTTGGGTTCAACAAGAGTCCATCCAGATACCTCAACAACTTTAGACTTCATATCCTCAAGCACTTTAGCACCATAAGCCTTAAAATCAGGGTCTGTCAGTTTTATTCTAATTTCCTTACTCTCCTTTGGTTGTTTAAGAGTAGCAATGATTTCATGTAATTGCTTTTCCTGGCTGAATAACTTGGCTGCATAAATTATGAGTTTGGCAGCAAGATAAGCACCATCATCGAGAAAGTGATTTTCGCGTAAAGCAGCGTGGCCGGATGTTTCAATAGCCAACCAACATTCCTCTCCCATTCCATTAAGCCGAATACCTTCATTTATGACATTTTTATAGCCACGACGGAAACGGTGGTGCTTTCCTCCCTTTTGGCTTATAAATTCAGCCAAACCATCTGATGTAACCGAATCAGTGACAATTGTACTTCCCGGATGTTCTTCAAGAATGACTGTAGATATCAGCGCAATAAGTGAATTACGATTGATGGGTTCACCCTTACGACCAATTATAGCCGAACGGTCAACGTCTGTATCAAATATTACGCCAAGGTCAGCATTACAGTCTTCCACTGCTTTGCAAACTGAAGCCATTGCTTCTGGATTCTCAGGATTTGGAATATGATTAGGGAAATGACCATCAGGTTCAAGAAACTGGCTCCCCTCAGTGTTGGCACCAAGCGAACGCAATATCTTTTCAAAAAAACCACCATTACCATTTCCTGCATCCACTATGATATGCATACCTTTAAGGGGATGTGAATAGTCATAGGCATTCACACCCTTACAGATGTAGTCGGCAATATGGCGAGAATAGACAGTCATAAAATCAAAAGTTGTATGGCAACCTTCTGCACCATTATATGTATAATTACCATTTTCTGCAATAGCAAGTATTGAAGCGATATCCTTGCTATCTAATCCACCCTTAGAAGTGAAGAACTTCAGACCGTTACGGTTGTAGGGAAGATGGCTTGCCGTTACCATTACAGAAGCAGATGCTTTTACTTGCTCAGTGATTGTTGTCATAAACATAGCTGGGGTTGAAGCAAGACCACAGTCTACAACATTTGCACCAGCCTCTACTGCTCCCTTTACAAAGTAGCCTTTAATACTTTTTCCCGAGAGTCGGCAATCTGTACCTACTGCAATAATAGGTGTTTCATTACCTAAGGTGTTTCTAAGCCAGCAGACAAACGACCTAGCGATTGTTTCAATCACTTCTTGCGTAAGATTAACATTTTCGCCTTCAATTCCATCAAGAGCCACACCCCTTATGTCTGAACCATTTTGTATTTTTTTCCAATTCATAGTTATGCTTTAAGATTAGTAGAAAACAAAATTATATATTATTTTTCAATAGTCAAAACTAAATCAAAACAAAATAATGCTTTAACATATAAATCTGCATTTACAGAATATTTTGACAATAGCTGATGATCTTACTGATTCAAGATTTCTTTTTTTGTGTGTAATTTTCATAACTACACACAAAAAAAGAAGTAAAATAAAAACAGAACCGTGAGACTGTTCAGTTTACACTAAGATATAGTTCTATTGACTATTTTTAAGTAATATATTTCTATAGCTTAGAATAAACGGTAAAATCTGTCATTATTTCTATTCTGGTACTGCATACCAGTCGCCGGTTTCCTTTACAAGCTTTCTAGCAAAGCTTTCAGGATAGCCTGGACGCATTACTTTCTTCTGTATCTTTCCGTCCTTTTCCTGCTTTACACCCATATCATTGTATTTCACTATAATGCGGATCGCAAGATTCTTCCATTCTGCAAGCATCTGTTGAGCCTTATCAACACTATATTCATTGAGCAAACGAAGTGCAGCCTGCTTGTCAGTAACATAGAGTTCCATAGCCTTCTTCTCAAAATCAGCCTGCTGTGCAAAATAGCTTGCCTCAAGTGAGTCGCGTACAGTTTTAAGTTCGGGGAAGATCTGCGAATAACGCGGATAAACCATATTGCTGACCCAATTGCATACCCAAAAGGCATTCTTGTCAGAGAATGTTACAGCGTCGGCACCAGGAGTATTGTAACACTCTGGCTGAACAGTATTACCACAGTACACCGGTGTATAGGCAATCATGTTGGCATCGTCGTTACCAAACCAAATCACTCCACCAATTTCACGTGGCATCCATGAGCGAAGTTGCGAAACAAATGAGAATGCCGACTGCTGTGTAGAAATAGGTCGCTCATTGAAGTAAGTCTTGCCATCAACCTTAAACTGCAATGGTGTAGGACGATAAGGCATCTGATAAATACCACCGCCTACATTGGTTGTATCAAGAGCTAATGCTGTACCCTCATAGTGGTCGCGCATACCCATTTCTACGTCGTGTACGCTAAGCTTACGGTCTGGAATAATCCAAAGTGGCATATCTTCTGCATTTGGGTCCTTGCCAAGTGCCCATGGCAAATAGCGATCGAAACCTTTCTGATAGTGATTGAAGAAGCTCCATACACGAGCGTCGCAGAAACGACGGCCAGAAAAGTCTGGACGTGCATAAGTGTTCTTCCACGAAAAGTCGGCATCCTTACCAGTAAACCATCCCATCTTACGAGCATAAGAAATGACGTTCTTCGAATATATGACATTCTTCTTGTCCTTCATGTCAAACTTACCTATACGACTCTGGTTGGCATGAGCGCAGATAGCATTGTCAGGAATTCGTACCGCAACCCACACAACACCCTTGCTGCCAGGACCTGTACCCATCATCTCCATAATCCATGCCTCGTTAGGATCGCAAATAGAGAAAGTTTCGCCACTTGAACAGTAGCCATATTTCTCAACAAGAGAAGTCATTATCGATATAGCCTCACGGGCTGTCTTTGCTCGTTGAAGGGTGACATATATGAGCGAACCGTAGTCGAGAATACCTGTAGTATCTACCATCTCCTCACGTCCGCCATAAGTAGTCTCTCCAATAGAGAGCTGAAACTCGTTGATATTACCGATAACATTATAAGTTACGGGAGCTTCGGGTATTTCGCCATGATACTCGCCTGTATCCCAGTCGAATATCTTTCGCATCTCGCCCTTCTTATGCGTTCCTGCCGGATAGTGGCACAAGTGCCCGAACATACCATAGTCATCGGCATTGTACGAAACGAGTACCGAGCCATCAACACTGGCCTTCTTGCCAACAATGAGATTAGTACAAGCAGATGCCTCCATTGCTGAAGCCGACATAAGAGCAGCAAGAGCAATAGCCTTTAGTTTTTTTGATAATTGCATAGTATAATAGATTTAAAAAAGCCCCACCCTCTCCATAATAAAAATGGTAAGAGTGAGGTTATTATTATTAATTAGCAAGCCTTGAACGACATGTCAAGACCCTTAACAGAGTGTGTCAATGCACCGACTGAGATAAAGTCGACACCGCACTCTGCATAGTCGCGAATAGTGTCAAAAGTGATGCCACCGCTCGACTCTGTCTCGTACTTGTCACCCACCATTTCAACTGC
This sequence comes from uncultured Prevotella sp., assembly GCA_900550035.1. GTDB lineage: Bacteria > Bacteroidota > Bacteroidia > Bacteroidales > Bacteroidaceae > Prevotella. The sequence continues at coordinate 37,382 of URQS01000023.1, forward strand.
CTTCTTTGTATTTTCTACCGAGAAGTTGTCGAGCATGATACGGTTGATGCCACCACACTCCATTGTCTGACGCAACTCGTCAAAGTTGCGCACTTCAATCTCAATCTTCAAGTCTAGACCCTTCTCCTTGAGATATTCGTGACAGCGGTTGATGGCATTAGCTATACCACCAGCAAAGTCTACGTGATTATCCTTAAGCAGAATCATGTCAAACAGACCGATACGATGGTTCATACCGCCACCAATCTTTACAGCCTGCTTCTCAAGCATACGCAATCCAGGAGTAGTCTTGCGGGTGTCAAGCACATGTGTCTTTGTACCTTTCAGGCGCTCCACATACTTGGCAGTCATTGTAGCAATACCACTCATGCGCTGCATGATGTTAAGCATCAGACGCTCAGTCTGAAGCAGCGAGCGCACCTTACCAGTTACTACCATTGCAATATCGCCCTTCTTGACATGAGTACCATCGCCGATAAGCACCTCTACCTGCATAGTAGGGTCGAAACGGGCGAATACGCGCTTTGCCACTTCTACTCCGGCGAGAATGCCGTCTTCCTTTATCAACAAGTGCGACTTACCCATTGCTGTATCAGGTATGCAGCAGAGAGTAGTGTGGTCGCCATCGCCTATGTCCTCAGCAAATGCGAGGTCGATAAGGCGGTCTTCCAATTCGTTTACACTAAGCATAATGTAATGTTTATTTAGTAATTAATACTTTATTATTATTTTTCCTTAAGCATCTCTCCATCCTTATACGCACGGAGCTGTTCGTCGGCAGAATACTGTAGATTGATTGTTCCTCCCAGCCACTCGGTGAACGGACGTTCGCCAAGCAAAGCAGAAACATTAACTACACGTTCACCATCCAACTCAACCACACCTGGCTTCATCTCCCTACCATCGGCTGTAATCACTCTGTTGGCTGCAACAAGTAGTGTCATAGCTTACGGTCGTTAAGATTTATCGGTCGGCGTCGGTCTAAGCTGTCTATTTTTGGCAACTCAAGCGAGTCGGGCGACATATTTCCGTCTTCAGGCTTCTTTACCGATTCCGTCACATGCATTTTGACAAGACGCACATTTGATACTATAAACAACTTGAATGTAGTTGCAGACGACGTAGGCATTGCCCTATCGCTTGACAGCATCCAGAAGCCACGTACCGACTTAATTGCGAGTCGGCCCTCATTCATAATCTGCATATGATAGTGTGATGATGTGCTGATGCTATTATTAACATACTCTACACTATCATTGGCATAAGTGATGGCCAGAACCACCAATGCGTCACGCATACCGTCCTGATAGAGGAACTGAGCATCGAAGTCAAGCACCATACGATCACCCTCGTGGTACGAACTGTCGGCCTTAATTTCAAACGACATTCGGTTGGTAGCCAAATATGGTGAGAGTACAAATGCCGTAGAGCGTTTCCACACATTGGTTGTATCTGCATTTTCAGTCAAATTTGTAAAGCCAGCCTGTCCGCCACGTTCTACCGCCTCGCGGTCGAGCCTGTCGGCAATCTTGTCATACACCTTCTGAAGCAGTCGTGTGTGGCGAGTGTAGTAAATCATCGATGAATCGAAATCGGCTTGCGTTACGCCATGATTCTTCAGGATGCTTATACGATATGCTCGCATCGCTACTGAGTCTGGACTATCAAAATTAGTCTGAACCATTCCGTCAGCCACATGGTAGTCATATAGAATGTCTACCATCTCATCCATCTGCAGATAGCGTCCTGGGATTCCAGGTTTACATCCCGTCAAAACAACGGTTATGAATAACACCAGGCAGGCAGCCAGCCAACGAAGTCGGCAATACGGACCTGCCATTTTGGCTACATTGTTAGTATTTGTCATTTTTTCCAAGCTAAAGACATGCGCTCCAAATCGTTTCTAAAGAACAGCAACAATACAGCTACTCCTACACTAATGCAAGAGTCGGCAAAATTGAATATTGGTGAGAAGAATACGAAATCTTCACCGCCCACCATCGGCATCCATTCGGGATAAGTAGTACGTATAATTGGGAAATAGAACATGTCCACCACCTTACCATGCAGGAATGTAGAGTATCCGGTGCCAAACGGCACAAAGTCAGCAACGCTGAAAGGCGTTGAAGCATTGAATATTAGTCCGTAAAACAGACAGTCGATAAGATTGCCTGCGGCGCCAGCCAAAATCATTGCCAAACAAACGATATAGCCACGACTGAAAATTCCCGTCTTAACCACTCGCCAAATATACCATCCAATGGCGCCAATGGCGAATGTTCGGAACAGCGACAACACTAATTTGTTGAAAAAAGTCATGCCGTAGGCCATTCCGTTGTTTTCGATGAAATCTATATAAAACCAGTCGGTAATACGTATGGCTTCACCTAAAGTCATATTGGTCTTCACCTCGATTTTTATAATTTGGTCAATCACGAGAATCAAGGTCACTATGATTATAGCAAGCCATCCGTTAGTGATGTACTTCTTATTATTTTCCATATTATTTCTTACGTGCATTCTTCGACTCAACACTCAAAGTTGCGTGTGGCACGATGCGTAGTCTTTCCTTCGGGATGAGCTGACCGGTGATGCGGTCAATACCGTATGTCTTGTTCTCAATGCGCACCAGTGCAGCCTCAAGTCCCTGTATGAACTTCTGCTGACGATTGGCCATTTGTGCAATTTCCTCTTTCGACTGCGATGCGCTACCCTCTTCAAGAGCCTTATACGTAGGCGAAGTGTCCTCTACACCATTGCCATCAGCGTTCATCAGCTGCTGCATCATCGAGTTGAAGTCACGGCGTGCCAATCGAAGTTTTTCGTTTATAATGTTCTTAAATTCCTGGAGTTCCTCGTCTGAGTAACGTAATTTTTCTGCCATAGTTGTTTGGTTATTAGTAAGATAGAAAGACCCGTTTTAGTAAAAATGCAGTTGGGTGCAGCCTTTCAGCTGCACCCTCTCTGCATATATTTTGTATTTAAGCCTTAACTATCTTGATGTTAATCATGAAGTCGTCTATTTCGGTCTCTGCGCCGTCGTTATCAGCAAGAGTGATGTCAAGTGCGAGCACCTGCGACTGGATATAGTCGGCAAAACCTGCCACAGCCTTTTCCACCTTCTCATTAGGAGCAAGTGTCACATGAATGCGGTCTGTAATCTCGAGTCCGGTCTCCTTACGGAGGTTCTGTATGCGTGAGATAAGTTCGCGAGCCATACCCTCGTTGCGCAGCTCGTCGTTGAGCTCAATCTCAAGAGCCACTGTAAGCTTGCCCTCGTTGCTCACGAGCCAGCCCGGGATATCCTCCGAGATAATCTCAACATCGGCAGCCTCTACCTCTACGGCATTGCCCTCAACTTCAACAGCAATCTTGCCGTTGGTCTCGAGCTCTGCAATCTGCTCTTGATCGAGAGCCGACATAGCAGCAGCAATACCCTTCATCAGCTTGCCAAACTTCTTGCCCATGGTGCGGAAGTTACACTTCACCTTCTTTACCAATACGCCAGAGCCCTCTACAAAGCGTAATTCCTTAACATTCACCTCTGAGAGAATAAGGTCCTTGACAGCCTCGATATGGTGGCGTTGCTCTTCGTCGACAGCAGGAATCATGATTGCCTGCAGCGGCTGGCGTACAGCGATGTTCACCTTCTTGCGCAGAGCGTGAACCATTGATGTAATCTTCTGTGCCATACCCATGCGCTCCTCAAGTTCGCGGTCGATGAGCTGCTCGTCGGCAACGGGGAACTTAGCGAGATGTACTGATGTTGTACCCTCAAGCTTGTCGGCACCGAGGTCGCAGAAGAGCTGGTCGGCAAAGAACGGGGCGAACGGAGCGAGGAGCTTTGCCACGGTAGCCAGACAGGTGTAGAGAGTCTGATAAGCAGCAAGCTTGTCCTGCGACATTTCCTTACCCCAGAAACGCTTACGGTTCAAGCGTACATACCAGTTAGAGAGGTCATTGTTGACGAAGTCTTCAATGAGTCGACCAGCACGAGTGGGGTCATAATTCTCCATCTCCTTCTGAACACCGTTGATGAGAGTATTCAGTACTGAGAGTACCCAACGGTCAATCTCCGGACGCTCTGCAACGGGCACCTGAGCTGTCTCTGTGTCGAAAGCGTCTAAATTCGCGTAGCCAGAGAAGAACGAGTATGTATTATATAATGTACCGAAGAACTTGCGGCGCACTTCGTCAACACCCTTCTCGTCATACTTGAGGTTGTCCCAAGGCTCCGAGTTGGTCATCATATAGAATCGAACGGCATCGGCACCATACTTCTCAATTTGGTCGAACGGATTGACAGCATTGCCCAAGTGCTTTGACATCTTGTTGCCCTTAGCATCGAGAACAAGACCCGAAGAAATAACGTTCTTAAATGCTACCGAGTCGAACACCATTGTAGCAATGGCGTGCAGAGTGAAGAACCATCCACGTGTCTGGTCTACACCCTCGTTGATAAAGTCGGCAGGATAGAATTTAGGAGCGATTGCGAAGCCTTCGTATGTGCTGTTGACAAGAGCCTTGCGGTCTTCCTCTGTGCCACGCGACATATCGCCCTCAAACGGATAGTGGAGCTGTGCATAAGGCATAGAACCTGAGTCGAACCAAACATCGATGAGGTCAGATTCGCGATGCATTGGCTTACCCTCGTCGTTTACGAGCACTATATAGTCTACGTAAGGACGGTGGAGATCGATGCGGTCGTAGTTCTCCTTCGAGTAGTCGCCCGGTACAAAGCCCTTGTCCTTCATCGGGTTACTCTTCATCACGCCAGCTGCTACCGACTTCTCAATCTCAGCGTACAGCTCTTCGAGCGAACCGATGCACTTCTCGCCGCGGTTCTCGTCGCGCCAGATAGGCAGCGGGGTGCCCCAGAAGCGTGAACGTGAGAGGTTCCAGTCGTTGAGATTCTCAAGCCAGTTTCCGAATCGACCAGTACCAGTCGACTCCGGCTGCCAGTTGATAGTCTTATTGAGTTCCACCATGCGCTCCTTGCGTGCTGTGTCCTTGATAAACCAGCTATCGAGCGGATAGTAAAGAATTGGCTTGTCTGTACGCCAGCAGTGAGGATAGTTGTGTACGTGCTTCTCTGTCTTGAAAGCCTTGCCTTCCTGCTTCAGTTCGTAGCAAAGCACAACGTTCAAATCCTCAGCCTTGTCCGAAGCCTTCTTGTCCCATACGCCATCCTGATTGAACTGTGGGTCGTAGGCGTTCTTCACATAGTCGCCAGCGTGATGGCCGTATTTCTCATTGTCTACACAAGCCTTCACGAAATTAGCGTCAAGCTCGTCGATGAGGTAGAACTTGCCCTGTAGGTCAACCATAGGACGTGTCTCGCCTTTCTTGTTGATAAGGTAGAGAGCCGGAATATTAGCATCCTTAGCCACCTTGGCGTCATCAGCACCGAATGTCGGGGCAATGTGTACGATACCAGTACCGTCGTCGGTTGTTACGTAGTCGCCGAGGATTACACGGAAAGCCTCGCTCTCCATCTCCACAAACTTGTCGCGTCCGTCTTCACCTGTGAACACCTTCTCAGGATGTGCCTCGGCATATTCTGTCACGAACTTCGGAGCGAAGTCGTCTACCTTCTCGCATGGCTTCACCCACGGCATGAGCTGTTCATAGTGCATTCCCTCAAGATCAGTGCCCTTGAAGTGGCCAGTGATGCGCCATGGACACTGCTTCTTCTCCTTGTCAAACGGAGCGAGTTCGCCCTCTGTACATTCCTGCTCAGGCTTCAAATATGCCTTAACGAGGTTTTCAGCCATAACGATAGTGATAGGCTCACCACTATAGAGGTTGTATGTTTCAACTGAGACATAGTCGATCTTCGGGCCAACGCAGAGCGCCACGTTCGAAGGCAATGTCCAGGGAGTTGTGGTCCAAGCTACAAAGTAAGGTTTGCCCCACTTTGTCCACTCTTCTTTCGGATCGCGGATGAGGAACTGCACTGTAGCTGTCAAATCCTTCACATCGCGATAGCAACCTGGCTGATTAAGCTCGTGCGATGACAGTCCGGTACCTGCGCCCGGCGAGTACGGCTGAATGGTGTAGCCCTTGTAGAGCAGGCCCTTGTTGTAGAGCTGCTTGAGGAGCCACCACAGAGTCTCAATATACTTGTTGTCGTATGTGATGTACGGATGGTCGAGGTCGACGAAGTAGCCCATCTCCTCGGTCAGCTTGCGCCACTCGGCTGTAAACATCATCACATTCTCACGACACTTTTGGTTATATTCCTCAGTAGAGATATACTTCTCCGAAGCCTTGTTGTCGATATCCTTCTTTGTGATACCAAGCTCCTTCTCTACGCCAAGCTCTACGGGGAGTCCGTGTGTGTCCCATCCCGCCTTGCGGTGAACCTGGAATCCCTGCATGGTCTTATAGCGATTGAATGTGTCCTTAATGGCGCGTGCCAGAACGTGGTGAATGCCCGGATGACCGTTGGCTGAGGGAGGTCCCTCAAAGAATACGAACTGCGGACAGCCTTCGCGCTCGTCGATAGACTTGTGGAAGACATCGTCAGCCATCCACTTGTCCAAAACTTCCTTGTTGGTTTCTACAAGATTGAAACCCTTGTGTTCAACAAACTTGTTTGACATTTTGTATTTAACGTTTTGTATTTATTTTCCTCAGAAATGTTATAACGGATGCAAAGTTAATGAAAAATGAGGATATACGTGCGATATTGAATGTAAAAAATCTTGTCGTTTTGGCTTAATAGTAGTATTTTTGCGGTCAACAATCAAATCGGTTACCTATGAACATTGAAGAAGTCAGAGATTTTGCGTTGTCATTACCTGGGGTGACAGAAGACCAGCCCTTTGGCGACGACAACATAACATTCCGTGTCGAGGGCAAGATTTTCATGTGCCTTTGGCTTGGAGGAGGCAAATATAATATCGACGAAACGATGCTGAGATTTGCCTGCAAGCTCGCTCCCGAACGAAACGAGGAACTGCGCGAGCTATATTCAGCCGTCACGCCTGCGTTCCATTGGAACAAGACTCATTGGAGCGACGTGTTTTTCGAGCAATTGGATACAGACGTTGTCGAGTCCATCATACGAGAGTCGTACGGAGTGATTGTCAGTAAGTTGCCAAAATCCGTTAGAGTAAAATACCAATCATGCAACAGCAATTTGTAGAGACCATAAAGATAGCAAACGGCAAGCCTTCTAACCTGCCTTATCACCAGGCAAGGATGGAGCGTACCATACGCCATTTCTTCCCCAATCTTGCCCTTCGGTCCATGCCTTGTCTGGAGAAGTTGATAGCAGCCAGCGACGATATGGCGCTTGTCAAGGCTCGTGTAGTATATGGCGCAGACGGAGTGGAGCTTATAGAATACGCCCCCTACTCCATGCGAACAATCAGCTCTTTGCAGGTGGTCTGCGACGACACAATCAGCTACAGCTACAAGAGTTGCGACCGCTCTCAACTCAACGCTCTGGCTGCCAAGAAAGGCGATTGCGACGAAATCATAATTGTCAAGAACAATCTTGTCACAGACACATCCTTCACCAATCTTGCCATATCCGACGGCAACTGCTGGCTTACTCCACGTCAGCCACTACTCCTTGGCACCAAACGAGCCAGTCTCTTGAACCAAGGGCTCATTAAGGAGGCGGACATTACCGCATACGACCTGAAACGGGCTGAACGCGTAAGGCTGTTTAATGCCATGATAGATTTCGGGGAGAGAGAGGTTGATGCCAAGAATATAAGATGGTAATGGTTTACCGAATATAGCGCAAAGATAAAAATCCTGATGATTGCAAGGTAATCTTACTTGTTAAAATCAATCATCTCTCTGAATGTGGTCCACACTATAGGAATCGTCACGATGAGAGATATGAGGTCGCTCACAGCCTGACAAATCTCCACTCCCAACAGTCCGAAGCAATGGGGCAGGATGATGATAAGAGGAATGAAAAACAATCCCTGGCGCGAGGCTGCAAGTATATTGGCTCGTATTGTCTTTCTGCATGTCTGCATCATCATGTTTGCCATCATCATAAAGCTGCATAACGGGAAAACAATCATCTGATAGCGCAAAGCAGGAATGCCTATAGCTATCACGTCAGGGTCGTTGCGGAACAAAGCTACAGCTTCCTCGCTGAAGACGATTAGAACCACAGCCCAGAACAAAAGAAAAGCCGTTCCAATCTTTGTACTGAACCAGAAGCCCTCCTTAACCCTATCGTAAAGTTTTGCGCCGTAGCAGAAGCCGCACATAGGCTGAAAACCTTGTCCTAAGCCGATAATGACGCTGAAGATGAACATGCCTATACGCGTTACGATGCTCATGGCGGCTATGGCTGCATCGCCATAGTTACCTGCTACGCTATTGAGGGTTATGGTGCTGAGACTGGCAAGTCCCTGACGCGAGATGGAAGGTGTGCCTCCCGCAATAATCTCCTTCACAAATCTGCCTTCAAATGAAATCTTGCGAAAACTGTAATGTATCACTCCTTCCTTTCTGCTCATCACGAGCAGAATGAAGAATCCACAAAACTGACCTATGACAGATGCCAATGCCGCTCCGCGAACGCCCATGGAAAAACCGAAGATGAAGAGCGGATCCAGCAGACAATTGATGACGGAGCCGCCTACCACCCCATATACCGAATACTTGGCAAAACCCTGAAATCGCATCTGATTGTTGATGCAGAACGTGCCCATGATGAATGGCGTGCCCAGCAGACTGATGCCCAGATACTGGCGCGTATACGGCAGGATGGTGGGCGTACTGCCCAGAAGAATACTATAGGTTCGAGAAACAGCAACCCTAACAGCATGGTCAAAATAGAGAACGCAAGCGTGTAGAAAAGTCCGGTACTCGCCATTGTCTCAGCATCCTCCGTCTTCTGAGCGCCAAGCTGTCGGGAGATATAGTTGCCCGAACCGTTGCCAAAGAAGAAAGAGAACGCCTGTATGAAGAACATCACGCTAAACACAATACCTACAGCTGCCGTCGACTGCGTGTCGATTTGTCCGACGAAAAAGGTGTCGACCAGATTGTACACGCTGGTCAACAACATTGATATTATCGTAGGAATAGCCATTGCACCTATCACACGATGGACAGGCGCATGCGTCAGAAACTGATATTTTTCGTTCATATTGCTTAATTCATTTCTGTTTCTCTTCAAAACGACTGCAAAGATAAACACTTTCTATCATTTAAACAAACAGCGTTTCAGTTGTTTCAGTTTCAGTTACGTTTCAAAGGGTCAGTTATGTATTAACCCCCTTTATTAAACACTTATAACTAATTAATAATCAATGTATTATATAGATACAGAAGGATTTACCACCCTCTTAAAAACAACTGAAACAACTGAAACTGAAACGCCTTGTAGTAATGCTATTCCATCTAAAAGACTATAATTCAACAACTTACGACATTACGCATCCGAACGTTAATCTTGCATCACAAACAATCTCAATCTCAGAATCTCAGTTGTAAAACAGTCACAAACAAATCTACACTCCTTTCTTTAAATACTTATAACTAATTTAATAATTGATAAGATATAAGAAAAAGTATGTCCCGAACGCATCCCGAAGCCAAATCAGACCGTTCTACAGTCATAATGAGCGTACTCAACGCACTTCTCACAACCATATGCGTACAGAACTGTTGTTAATGTTTAAGTTTTAATCGTGGTGAAGTAACGAACACGAATTACCATAAATTATCCATGAATTTTACCACGAATTAATTAATGAGCAATTCACTGTCAATTCACGATAATTCGTGTTAAAAGAATAATGGCACAGCGAAGAAAAGGGATGCTGTTTTTGCCTTTGTCATGGCATAAGTGGATTAAAAATGAGTTATTTTTCAACCAATAGACCATAAAATTTTTATTCTCACATATTTTTAGTAACTTTGTGGCGCATTCGCAATAAGTGCGTTTGCAAACATACATAAGGCGTCGTCAACGCTTTGCTCATTGAACTTTCTGAACGTAGGAAATTCAAATTGGTTGTCAATGGCATTGCAGAGAAGATGTCACGGGTAGGTTGTATAATCAACCCTCGTAGTGTGCCAAGGAGGACAAACCTCAGCGGCACACTTTTCGAGGTTATGTATAACTTTCAACGTGAGATTCTATCTGTTCGTCATCAAGCAATGGTTTCCTACGACCAAGAATAAGTGGCGAGCAAGTGTAGAGTCTCACGTCTTTGCGTTTAACAAAAAGATTATATTACTTTCAAGAACAGTCGTATGAAAAAGATTCTGATGTTAGCAATTATGGCTATTACAATGGGTATGAGTGCAAATGCACAAGTCCAATTCTCGAAATTTAAGTTTTATGTTGCGGATATTATGAATTTCAATCATTTGCAATTGGAAACAAGATTCAAGGTTACAAGTGAAAGAAATTTGAAATACGTACATGTGTACTTCTCTTCTGTAAACAGTGTTGGTGACGCTATTGGCGTGTTTAACGCAAATGCCAAGTACTCTAAATATCATCACATATATGCTACAGGACCGTTTAAACCACAAAAAAGTTATACAAAGCATTTTGACCCTTACTATATTGAAGGGAAAAGACCAACCCCATTCCCATATAAAGTTATAATAGACTATATGGGTGGTGGCAGTGATACTATTCGTATTACAAAAGAAAATATAAAAACTTATTTTCCAAGTTTGAAATGGATAGACATTGATAACGAATGAGAGAGGCTTTCTTCTTGACAATTAAAAACTACCGACAAAGGACTTATGAAAAAGTTGTTGACTACGTTATTACTTCTTGCAAGTATAACGATATCTTGTATGGCTCAAGCAAAATTAGAGAAGGTTGAGTGTGATACTGCAAATTACGATATAACAGTTGTATTGTCATGTCCCCAATCAAAGGATATCTTATATCGTGCAGCTAAAGAGTGGCTTGCTACCCATATACAAAACTTTCAGCAGAGATTACAATATGATGACAAGGAGACAGGAACCATAAAATTTAGAAACTCATCATATCTTCACGCAAAGAAACTATTTCGACAAACTGCTACAATTGATATGGTTGGGACTTGTGATTATATGGTTACAATCACAATCAAAGATTGTAAATACAGAGTAAAAGCCGAAGACGGAATGGCTAATTGGCATGAAGATTTTATTTTCAATGGGACAAAATCAAGTAATGGAACAAAAGTACTTGAATTGAAAAATTTTGTTCGTTGGAGCGAAGATAGAAATGCAATCAAATCATATTCAAGTGATGTTGGCAGAATTGCCGATGGAATATGGTTACATGCAAAGGAATTGGAAAATGATGATTTCTAATTGGTTGTTCAAATTAACCCCAATTTGTCTGAAAATTCTGTTCTTACGCTATCGACAACTAATAATGCCTTTATGGTGAGTCCACTATATAATTCACTCCAAAATTGAATTGATGTTTAAAACAAAGGAAAGAGAATGAAACGATTTATAATACTTATCATTTCTTTTTTGTGCTTCACACAGGCTTTTTCTGAGGAACATTTGAAGTTCCTTGGATTTCCTATTGATGGAACTGTTAATGAATATGCCTCAAAACTAATGTCTAAAGGTTTTTATATTTCTCCAGATAATGAATATGCAAGTAAGGGACTTCGTGTTATGGAAGGTCCTTTCCTTGGAAACACAGAATCATTTGGTTTACATTATGATACTGATACAAAAATAATGTACTCCGTAGTGTTTTGTCTTTTACCTTTGCACCCAGGAATCAAGTTAGGATATTTGGTTAATGGGTGTTAA
>URQS01000024.1 GCA_900550035.1 uncultured Prevotella sp.
TGTCGGCAAACTTCAGTTTGGCAGTAAGGTCAGCAACCTTGCGTTCTGCCGATTTCAATTTACGTTCCTTTTCCTTCAACGACGACTCTAAAGACGACACCTTAGACAATACGTCATCAAGCTTGGACAAGCGTTCATCATATACCTTTTGCTTGTCCAGGAAATCCTGGAGCACAGCATCACGGGCACGTAATCCCAAGTCTGCCTTTTCGAGACGTTCCGCAAGATAATTGATATAACGTTTCTGTTCTTCTGCTGTCATACCTTCACTGTAATCAACAGCCGGGCGCGAGATTGCCTCCCGTGCCAACAGCTCTTGCTTTTGTTCTATGATATGTTGCAGTTCGTTCATCCGTAATGCTCTGATTTTCAACTACAAAGATAGTGAAAATATATGAGAAAAACGAATAAACAAGCAACATAATTATCTGATTTTCAATGTTTTAACTATTGGATTTTCCAATAACAATACAACATCTTTCCAGTCTATCCTATAGACCAGTTCACCACCTTCACGCTCAACTTTCATAAACTTATAACCCGATACGAACTTCTTTTCAAACAGACTGTATGAACGGTTGTCGTATGTGAACAGCCGCACGATGTGACGGTCTCGTGACATCACGATAAAGACATCACCGTCATTTGGCTCACGGTGGAGTTGTTCGCGTATGATGGATAACACCCGGCTATGCTTGCATCGCATATCGGTGAAGTCACGGAGGTAATAGAACTGATTCAACCCCGTTACGCTCAGCATAGACCCTCCAGTTTCTCTATCAGCCGCTTCAACTCCTGATAGCTTAGGTTCTTTTGGGAGATATGCAGCCCATTGGTCATTCGCAACTCCACAAGAATACGAACACCAGAAGGCTTCGTTACTGTAGAAGATGGTTCTTGAGAAGGGCATTCCTGCTTCGGCTCTTCTTGAGCCGAGGTAGGAATGCCATCCACTTTTACCTCCACAATCTTGTTGCGTGTATCCTTGTACCATTTATAGAATATATTATAAGGTACTTTATTACGTGAACAGAACTGTTCAATAGAGATGCCCTTCGGCATTGCCTCCGTTTGGTACTGGAAATAAAATCTTTCCAAATCTTCACTACTGTACATAATTAAATGTTTTAAATTCAGCAGCGAAGATACATCTTTCTAATTTAAGCCCTAATTTGAGTGCTTACACTTGGTTTATGCAATATGCCTCGGAAACAATTGAGTGCTTACGTTGATTTTTTATAATTTAAGCCCTAATTTGAGTGCTTACATATTAAACTCCCCTTTACTCTTGACATCGCTTGCGCAAGATTATACCTTTGCAACTGTTGAATTTTGAAGGTTGAGTTTTGAGTTATTCTGCTATTTCGAAATCCTCACGATGCACATTACTAATAGCAACGGCGTAGCCTCCTAAGTCCATCACAAGCTGGCGATCACGCAATATGCGCACAATATATCCAACTTGCCCTGCTAAAATTCCTGTCAGTACACGTAGCTTGACATGGTCTTTGGCAAACTTCACAAAAGGATCACGAAGGAATGTGACACGTTCTGGTTCTGATTTCATGACTTTCATGAAGGGTCGCATTACGCTGTCTTTAATAGTAGCAGGGGTTCCATTCATACAATTATTGACAAGATGGTATCGTGGAAAATTATTTTGGAGAAAGGCTTTAAGTTCTTCTGTCTCTCCTTGCAAAAACACAAGACCGCTGACAGTTGGCTTTTCTTCTTTTACAACGCCTTTGCCATTTGGCTTACGCTTATAAGTGATGGTACGATGGATAAAACAATTAGGTTTGAAATCGCCTTTTAACTTGACGGTTTCAAGTGTTTTTTCAAATTTTTCTGCCGCAAAATGTTGGATAAAGAGGTATCCCCACGGTGTTCCTTCTTCTTCACTATGGGACATTCCTTCTACTTTTCGAGCCGATTGTTCATCAGACCGAATAACGTGGATGCCCTTTGGTAAACGCTTGTTGTTACACATTATTTACGTCGGCTGTAGAAGAAGAAAGCGAGCAAACCTGCGTCATTTTCTTTTTCTACTTTATGTCACTGTTGGCTGTCATCACTTGGGATGACTGCGCCAGTTTTAAATTGACATTGTCCATAAATGTACTACTTAATGGCTTTATATCTCCATTCGTTCTTACTTCTCTTCTAACGTAAGATACGTAATAAGCTACAAAGGTACGGCTTTTTCATTCATTTATTACCATTTTCATCTTAAAATAACGCCCTGTAAGAGCAAAAGCATTGAAAAATTAACGCTTTTGTCCTTACAGGGCGCATTGTTACGTGGTGCTACGGAGGTACGAAGACCTCCGCTACAATATTACTCTGTCAGGTTTTTCGACTCCTTGATGATGTCGGCTGGCACTTCGGCGCAACGCTCGTAGCGGCTTACGTCGGCTGTGTCGTCCTTGCCTGTCCACACCATTGAGCCCGACTGCACGAGGCGGGTCACGATGTAGCTCTGGTTCCAGTCGCCACGGTTGTAGTCGTAGGTGCCGCTGATGATGTAGCCCAGATAGGGGTCGTTCTTGATGGCGAACGAGCCGGTGATGCGGCGGCCGTACATGCTGTCAAACTTCTGGTACATCACGTAGGTCTGCTCGCGGCGGTCGAACACGATGTAGCAGTAGGTGCCTTCGGGCACTTGCTCGCCGTTGTTCCACTCCACCAGCTTCCATGTGCCGTGCAGATTGGCAGGTGTCACCTCCATCGACGGCTCCTCCATCTCCTCGTCGTCGCTGCTGCACGATGTGAAGGTGCATGCAAACAAGGCTATCACCAGGAGGGTGAAGAGTTTATATAAATGCTTCATTGTTTTTTGTTTTTACCTTTTTACTCTTTTACTTTTATACCTTTTTACTTTTCAAGGTTCGCGAGATACGCTGACCTGTATGGTTCGGTCGGAAGGACGGGCGTCGAGCCCCTCAAGCACTACGGGGAAGCTGAATGTCTTCGGCATAGTGGAGGGAATCTTGTCAGCCAGGATGGTGATGACAAGGTCGGCCTCGTCGCCGGGCTGCAGCACCTCAGGCTCGGTAGACAGACGAGCGTAAGGAGGCATCAGCAGACTGCTGATGCGTAGCGCCTTGTTGTCGCTGTTGCCGCAGAGTATACGTGCCGATGGCTGTGTGCCGGGCTTCACCTCAGTGATGCTCACCATTGACTGCTTGAGCCGCAGGGCTCCCATCTTGTGAGGATAGCGTGCCCAAACATCGGCTCCGGGCAGCACCTTGCCCGTTAGGGCGAGTTTGGCAGCAGGAGTGCCGGCTGCCTCGCGAAGATAGACAAAGGCGCCGGTGTTGATGGTGCCGGGATAGCGACGGGGCGTGAAGGTGACGCTGACCTTGAACGCCGCGCCGGGCTTCAGCTCCTTGCTGCTCACCGTAGAACTGGTACATCCGCAGGTGGTATGCACCTGTGTGATGTGCAGCGTCTGACGGCTCACGTTGCGGCCTACGAAGGTGTAGGTGCGCGGAGCTTCGTCTTCGGTCATGGTGCCTGCATCGATTACGGTGCGGTCGAACTTGAGCAACTCGTTCTGTGCCATCGCCACGGAAGGCGACGACATGAGGAGAGCGGCTACCGAGACCATGTATGCTAATGTCTTCATATCTCTATTGGTGTGTGTGCTTACTATTACATCCAACCGTTGCCAGCTGCGCTCTTGCGTACCGTAACCACTACTGTCTGGCTTGTGCCGTCAGCGGCTGTCACGGTGAGCGTAGTGCTACCTACTGCGAAACCCTTGACGGTAAGCTCATTACCATACACTGATGCCGAAGCCACACTGGCATTTGCCACGGTGAGGCTGTAGCCCGACATCTGACCGCCGAAGTAGCTGTCAAGACGCAGCGTCGAGGTCTTCTTGATGCCTACGTAAATGTTGGGCAGCTTCATGTCGGAGCTGTACTCCTTGTTCTGGATATTGCTGAGCAGCTGAGCCGCATCAATAAGTCCGGTGCCCATCTTGCCAATGTACTTGCCAAGCTCTACGGTCTCGGGCGAAGCACCCACAGTGGTGTGGTTCATATAGTAGGTCTTGGTGGCACCACCTGCGTAATGGCTGTCAAGGTCCTTGACCGACTTCTTCATCAGGGCGATGAAGTCGGCAGCACGATAGTGGCGATGCTGCTTGGCAGCGTACGAAAGGCCCAATGCTGCCACGCCCGACACGTGAGGACATGCCATTGAGGTGCCCTCCATGTAGCCATAAGCAGGCTTGCCGTTCTTGATCATGGTAGAGAGCACGGCGCCCTTCTGCTCGGCTGTCTCAGCCCAGTACTCGTCTTCGGCCTCGCCTATCTTGCCGTAGTACTCGAGGTCGCCGCCAGGGGCGCTCAGTGTGACGAGCTGTCCGTAGTCGGTGTAGCAAGCCGGGGTGTAGTCGGCTGCAAGCGAGGCTACGCACACGCACTTGGAATAGGCTCCGGGGAAGGCTGGATTGGGGGCGTACTCGTTGCCGGCAGCGAAAACGGGAATACCACCGTCGATGACGCCATTGGGCGAACCGGCATTGTTGATGAAATAGTCGAGTGCTTCCTTCTCCAGAGGATAGGTCTCAGCCCACTCCTTCTCGGTAGCCGGTCCGGGCACGTAGCCCTGAAGCTCGCTACTCTCCGACGAGTTGTAGCCCCAACTGCACTGGAGGATGACAGCACCGTTGTCGGCTGCATACTTGATGGCACGTGCCTCGCCAGCCAGCGTAACACTGTTCTGACCTGAGAACACCTGGCACGACATAATCTTAACACCCGAGTTGGGGGTGCCGTCGCCACCTGCTACACCGCAAACGCCAATGCCGTTGTTGTTGGCAGCGGCTATGGTGCCAGCCACGTGTGTGCCGTGACCAGTGTCGTTGGCGTCCGACCATGATATGTTGCCACTATCCTCAACGAAGTTGTAGCCGTGGAGGTCGCCCTCATAGCCGTTGCCGTCGGCATCGGTCTTGGCTCCCTGTGTGGTCTCGCCCGGATTGCACCACATGTTGGGCGCAAGGTCGGGATGGGTGAACATCACACCCTCGTCGAGAACAGCCACGATAATTGAGGGGTCGCCGCTACAAGTCTTCCATGCCTCGACAGCGTTGACGTCGCATCCTGCCTCGGCACCTGCCATATTGTCGTTGAGATTCTCAAATCCGTAGTTGCCTGCGCCAAGGTTGCGATAGTGCCACTGATAGGCAAAGCCGGGGTCGTTGGGCTCGCCTTCGGAAGCTGCACGTGTAGCCTTCTGCTGCAACGCCTTGTCGCTGAGATAGATGCGCTTGGTGTCGGTGCTGTAGGCGCGCTTGATGCGACCGTTGGTCTGCACCTTGGAGATCTCACCCAGTTGCTTGAGTCGCTCGGCGGCTGCCTTGAGGTCGGTGCCCTTGTCGAACTTAACGGTGTACCAAAGGTGGAGTCCAGCCTGGCGTGTACGTGCCTCGGTGTTGGCATCGACAGGGAAGACGCGCTCGAAGCTGTAGCTGCCCAGAATGGCGAGCACCTCGTCGGTAGAGGGAATGCCCGAACGGGTCTTGCTGAGCTGTGCCTGGTCGAGGATGTCGGTCATCTCGGGGCTGAACTTGATGAGCAGCTCACCAGCCTCAGCGTCGACAGGGATGGTGATGTCGGTCTTGCCCGTAGGAGAATCGACGGTTGGCAGGTTGTCGGCACAACCTGTCAACGCCAATGCGACCAATGCTATATAGAAATAATTCTTCTTCATTTGTCTGTTTGTTTGCTTTTATTTTTTACTTCTCTTGTACTTGGCACGAAGTGCAGCCTCGTCAACGTCGCCTGCGGCTACGAATGCGCGATAGTACAACGGATAGGCTACGCCCGGAACCTCATACTTTGAGCCTGGGTCCTTAGTGCCGTAATAGTACTCGGCGCTGTAGGTGTCCTCAGCCATGTTGCTGAACCCGGCTGCCTTGCCTGTTGTGTCGAAGCCACGGTCGGTCTGATGGAACAGCATGACTGCAGGGCTCCACATCACCATGCGCGGATGGAACAACACCCACTTGGGCACGGCACCGGTGAAGAAGTTGAGGTTGAGCGATAACTTGCGACACTTGGGCAGTACGCGTGGCACTTGCATAGGATAGACATCCTCGTAGACGATGGTGCCGTCCTTCTGTTTGCAGGTGATGGGGTTTTCACTCTTAGAGAGCAACCACTTGCAGGTGTCGCCTACGAGCTTGTCCTGCCAGTCGGCTTTGTCGGTAGAGAAGTCGGCAGCTGTGTAGCGTGTCAGCTTGCCGGCAGCCTTAAGTGCCTCGTCCATCTCCTCGTCGGTGGGCAGCTCGCCCTCAAGGAAGCAGTAAGACAACTCAAGGGCACGCAGATTGTCCCATGTGAGGAGCGAGAGGAACGCCTGACGCTCAGAGTACTCGTTGCTGATATTGCCATACAATCCGATGGGATAATTGTTGTAGACGTAGTTGCCATCGCCATCCTTGTTCAGACCGCTCATGTTGATGCATACGTCGGTGCGACGCTGGGCGTAGAGGGTCAATGTGTGCAGATGGGGGAAATTGTGGGCATTGACTACCTTGGTGATGTCGGAGAGACGGTTGAAGTTGTTACTTACAAGGTTGAGACTCTCCAGTGTCTTGCCCAGCTTCTTGAAGTTGGCAGGCAACTTGACCAAGCCGTAAGCCTGGATGACGAGATTCTTGAGATGAGCAAGCTCGCAGATGTCTTCGCCAAGTTCCATGTTGCGTATCTGGTTGTTGTCGTTGCTTGCCAACGAGAATGTTTCGAGATACTTCAGATTCTTCACTTCCTTAGGGAGCGTCTCGCCCGGCTTCAGATTGAACATGCTGAACTTGACTGAACGCACACGGCCCAAAGCCTCAGGATGCTGCTTGACAAATGGGTCGGTGGCCTCCCAGAGGGTCACGCCACTCCAGTTGCGCATGTTGTCGCTGGTGTCGAAAGTGGCCATGCTGTTGAGCTTCTGATTGATCATGATGACCGAGAGGGAGTCGCCAGCACGGTTGTCCTCAATCTTAGGCGCTGCCTCCTGACGAACTGTCAGCACTACGTCGGCTGTCTTGTTGCCATCGGCATCGACCAGCTCGTCGTCGGCATTGACCGGCACGAGGTGGACCTTAGCCACACGCACGGCAGGCACTACATTCATGTTCCAGCGGAATTTGAACTTGACGCTGCGCGGACGTGCCTTGCGGTCGAGCACAATGCCGAGGTTGGTGCCTACGAGCTTGTCCTCGTTCTTAGAGTTGAGGAGCCAGCCCTGACGCTCGCTCTCGTTGTCAGCTTTCTCGGCCTCGCTGAGATTGCCCTCATACGAATACTCGATGCTGCCAATCTTGCACTCTACATTGGCTGAGATGATGGTCTCGAAGGCGCGCTCGTCGTAAGAGCCCGAGTTGTCTATCTCGACAACCGGTTCGTTGAGGGCAATCTGCTTGCCAAATCCGAACTGCACTACCGATACGGTGCGGCGCTGGCCGTTGTCGCCGATGAAGGCGATGTCGGTGGTGCGGCGACCATTCATCAGCGTGGTATCGACCACCACCTTGGCAGTGGCAGAACCCACACCGTTGGCAGGAGTGAGCATCAGCCACGGCTCAGCCACGCTGCCCACCCAATTCTGTGTGGCAGAAACGGCAAGCTCGGCGCTACCGCCCTCGGCTCCTATCTCGATTTGCTCCTTGTCAATGGCCAGTCCGCCGGGGATGGCAACATCGTCGTTGTCGCTACATGATGTGGCAAGCATGCCTGCACCGAGAACGAGGAGCGATGTAAGGAATTTAATATATTTCATATTATCTTACTTGCTTATGTTTTTTTAGTTTTCAAGATCCAGAGCGTCGCAGCCGCGGATGTCCTGAGTCTTGTCGTAGAACAACTTGTAAGCACCTACCTTGATGTAAGGACAAACGCTTGTAACATCGATTGAGATGTTGGGGTTGTCGGAGATGTTCACGATATAAAGGTGAGAGGTCAATGTCTCGTCTACCTTGCGGATATCGTTAGAGCCTATTTGGAACTGAATCAGACTCGGACACTTGGTAATGCCTGTAGGCCATGTGCGCAAGGGGCGGTTGCCCTGGGCGTCGCGCTGATGGTTGATGCCGAACGCACGGAGGTTGGCACTGTTCAATGGCTGTGTGGGCACCTGGCTGAAGCAGTTGTAGCTCAGGTCGATATTGGTGATGTAGGGCATGTTGTCGCTCAAGAAGTCGTCAGAGAGTGACGTAAGCTTGTTGAAGCGGAAGTCCATCACCTGCAAGAGGTAGGCATACTTACCACGGATAGAACCCTTGGGGATACTGGTCATCTGGTTGCCGCTCAGGTCGAGAGTGATGATTGGCGAGCCAGCCGAAATCAGCTCTGAAGGGAACTTGGTGAGCTTGTTGTTGGCAAGCGACACGGTAGAGGCGTTGATGCCCTTGTAGCCGCCAGTATTGTCTACACCCGATATCTCGTTGTTAGAGAAGTTGACCGAACCCATCACGTGGATTGAGCTTGCATCGAAGATATTGGGTATTTTCTTGAGTTTGTTGTATGAGAAGTCCAGACTCTCGGTGTTGTCAGAGAAGCCGCAGAGGTCATTTGGTATCTCCTCAATCTGGTTGTTGGTGAGATAGAGCGACGCCAACTCTACTTCCTTGCCAAAGGCATGCACCTTCTTGATGTTGTTGTTGGCGAGGTCGAGCAGACCAAGCTTCAACATATTGCGCAGTGCCCATGATGCAGGGAACTCTTCGAGATTGTTGTGGCTCAGATAGAGAATCTGCAAAGTCTTGCCTATCTTGCTTGTGGCCATCTGCTCCCAGTCGTCGCGCAGCTGTGCTGCCGAGATGCCCTTGTTGCGAGCGAGGTTGAATGCCTGAACATTCGGAAGATTGTAGTAGACCTCGGGCAGACGGGTGAGCTTCGGACAGTTGTAGAGCTCAAGGTCGGTGAGAGTGGTCATCTTGTCCCATGCCTCCTCGGTGAACTCCTCGGCAAAGCGATGATACTCTGACGACTCGTCGTCGTAGAACTTAGAGCAAACCTCGTCGGCTGTAATCGGAGAGTTGCCGATGTAGAACTGCTGCATCTTGGTGAGGCGATAGATGGCCTTAGAGATACCAGTAATCTTATTGGTAGTGAGACCTATCTGAGCGTCCTTCAGCTGAATGCGTGAGTCCTTCTTGATTGTATTCTTGGCGTTCTTGCTGTCGGAATTGAAGCTCTCGATAATCATCTCGGACATATTGGCACGCGGGTCGTACTTGAGGAACTTGTTCTCGTAGTCGTGGCGCATTGACTGCTTACGGGCTGCTGTGAGCTTGTTGGCATCATACTCATTAAAGAGATTGGCCCCAATCTTCTCATCGTGCGAACCTAAGTTGAACACCTGAAGCTCGGTGAGCTGACCGATGGCGTCGGGCACTATACCCTTGGCACCGAATCCAGCAATGATAATGCCGATGACACGGCCGTTGCTGTTGAGCGTAACGCCGGGCTGCTCGCCCCACATGTCAAGCTCCTTGTTGAAGTTCCAGTTGGCGCCGTGGAATGTGGCGTCGCCATAGAAGCTCCAATCCTTACCCTGAAGCGACTCCCAAATGGCCTTCAGAGCCTTGTAGTCCTTGATGTACTCCTTAGTCTCAGAGAGGAGGATGGGCACCTGAGCGTCGGCAGTGAGCTGATTGTCGGTGATGACGAAAGCCTTGCCCTTGACGGGCTGTGTCTCGTAGGTGGTCTTCACAGCTCCGGTCTTGCCGTAAGTGGTGTACGACGTAACCTGATAGGTGCCGGCAGGAAGCCAGATGGTAGAGTCGCAATGGGCTGTAGCCACATCCATGTACTTGTCGTCGGCATTGTCGGGATTCTGATGCTCCTTGTTGCCTTCCTTGTATTTCACCTTAAGATTGTTGAAGGTGAAGGTCTCGCGTGTGAAGAGATTGGTGACGCTGACGTCGATCATACGGATGCTTGAGAAGAGATACTCACCGCTTCCGGCACGGGTCTCTGCCCACTGCTTGACGAGATCGAACTGCACCTTGCCACGCTCTACGGTCTCAACCATAAGGTCCTGAACGGTAAGTCCGCCACCCTGCACGGTAAAGGTCTCGCCTGCTGACGAAGCGAGCAACTCCTCGTCTACCCCATCGTAGAGATAGAAACCGATGATGGTGTAGGTGCCTGAGGCAAGCTGCAACTTCTCACTCTTCAATCCGTACTCTGCATTCTCGGCATTGTAGGCATTGAGCGTCAATGTCTGCGACACGGTGGTGCCGTCGTGCTCCATGACAACCTTGATTTTCTTGGCATCGCCCAGTTTCTCAAGCTTGTCGACGGCAGCGGCACGGGTAGCTCTCGACGACACCTTCTTGGAGAGCATGAACTGCACATAGCCGTATGTGCCGTCCCAACGCTCAAGGGTGTCTTCAGAGCAGCTTGTCACTGCCATGGTGAGCATTGCCACCACGAGCAACAAGAATGCCTTGCTATAATTTGTGATTGTATTCATTACTTTGTGGTTTTACTTGCTTCTTTACTGCATTTTATTGATAACGACAACGCGCTTGCAAACATGCATGGCATCGTTGAAGCCAACAAGGATAGGAGCGGTAAGCTCGTCGGCCATAAAGCCAATGTAGATGCCCTTATCGTCCTGTTGCATTTCATAGCTGTCTACCGTATTGCCGGTGCCATCGTAGATTACTACGCCATCTCCTGCTGTAGGATCCCATCCGTCAATCTGAGGATAGAGGGCTACGTAGCCACCGTAGACTGTCGACTCGAACACGTCGTTGCCGGTATAGCTGAACAGACCCTCGGCGTACGACTTATAGTCGGCATTGGTAGTCAGAGCGCAATCTACCTCCATGCCCATGCTGGTAACGATAGGTGCTGTGACTGTCGAACCGCCATGGCTGGCTTCCTTCTGCACGATGTCCATGAGGAAGTAGCGGTCATAGTCGCTGCTTACAGTGGTGAAGTCGTTCTCAAGCATATCGTCAAGACCGTTCTCGAGTGTTTCGTAAACGCTCTGAGGCAATGCGTAAACGAGGAATTCACGGCTACCGCTGCTCAACGGTGCTACGGTGAGCTTAACGTTGCCCTTATCGCCCTTCAGCTGTACGGCATTGCTGTCGTCCTCGAACAATCCATTTTCACGATTCTCGAATACTACCAGCTGGTAAGCATCGCCAAATGTAGTGAGTGTGAAGGGTACGAAGTTGTGGAAGGTGAACTCGTTTGTAACGTCGCCATTAAGGCTTGAACCGTTCTGTGTGAACACCTTACCGTCGAGCGACACATTCCATACTGCCCACTGTGAAGCTGTAGGATAAGTGATGTCCATGGTGTTGGTGGTCATACCGTTATAGACAACGGGCACTGTCACGGCTGCCTTGCCATCCTCCGAAGCGAAGGTGATAGTGTAGTTGTCCTCCTTGGCAATGACATACTTGGCACTCATGCCTGCGTTCTCCTTGAATGCAGCACCGCCTACGGCATCCTTGTTGGGTGTACCTACGAGGAAACCGCCTTCGAGCTGTACCCAAGCGGGAGTGTTGGTGACGGCAAAACGATAGTTGGCCTTAACTGTGAACTTGTTGTAGATAGGCTGGCCTGCAATGTCCTTGTAGCCTACGGTGATACCGGTCTGGGTGATGTCGTTGCCCAACTCGTCGTATACCTTAAGCTCGTAGCCAGTAGCCGAACGCTGAACCTCAGCGACAGCCACCTTCTGTCCGCCCATTGAGAGGAAGAGCTGAGCCACACTCATCTCCTTGCTTGCGTCGTCGGCAGTGAGCTTAACCTTGATGGTCTGCTTGCCGGCAGCACCATTGAGCACGAAGGCGTCAGTGTTCTCGCCCTGAGCCAACTTACACCAGATGGCTGATGAAGAGAGGCTCCAGTTGTCGTTGGCCTCGAAGGTGAAGTCCAACTCGTCGCCAGCGGCACCGGCAATGGTCTGTACCGTAGGGAATACGGGGGTTGTGGCATCGTCGTCGCTACAAGCGCTAAACAAGGTCACTGATACCAGCGCCATGAGCACGAGCCAATATTTTGAAATCAATGTTTTCATTTTGTTTTGTCGTTTTTATAATCCTTGTTCTTTAAGTTTCTCTGCCTCAGCATCGCTTATCCACTCAAACATTGAGATGAATGTGCCTACTGTACCGAATGACGAACCGTCCTTGTTGTCAACGCTCATCGAGACATACTGCAACACGTAGTTCTGGCAGGTGTTATAATAAGATGTGTAGATAGAAGGCTGGCTGATGCGCAACTTTCCGTCGCCATAGATGGTGCCGAATGCCTCACCGGTCTCACCGGCTATCTGGTCGTCCATCTCTACCTTAGGCTCAAGAGGATTTTTGGTGTTGAACTTCAGCTTAAGATCGTAGCCCTTATAGTAAACATCCTTGAGGAGCACGGTGTTCTCCTCGCCTTCTACCACCTCGGTCTTGATCAGACGGTTGGTGACGTTGTTCAGATACTGGCTGTAGAATGTAGACGTTACCACACACCAGCCTGAGAAGTTGTGGATGTCGAACGGACACGACTTCTGCATCACTACGTGGGTGTAGTCCTTGTAAAGGTCGGTCCAGTTGTACTTCTCGGGAACCACCAGCTTAAGGGTGAAGCCGAGCGAATCGGTCTTGCCTATGTTTTCGTAAACGCCCTGAACCTGCACGTTGCCTACCATCTCGCCCGCCTTGATTGTGACGGTGTTGTTGAGGATGCGATAGTGGCGACCCTCAATGGCGTTGCTCTGCTTGGGCACAACTTCAACAGCAAAGGTGCGGTCGAAGTCGGCCTTCTCGGTAGCCGAAACGGGGACGTTGAACACCTCGTTAGTCTCCTGTACGGCATACTGATAGAGCGTATCAGAGAACATGATGTGGCTCGGACCAGAATAATTGGTATAGTCTTGCGAACAGCTTGCAAGAGCGATGAGTGCAGCTACGGCTGACAAACATCCCATCATTATTTTCTTCATGATCGTCTCTTTATTTTATTTGTTACTTTCATTAGGCTCAATCTGCGAACCCGGCGACTCAAGCTCGTGCTGCGGAATTGGCCATACGAAGAAGGCGTCGTCCTTCTCTACCTTGAGGTCGCTCTGTACGAAGTTGGCTGCGGGCTGGTCGGCTATCTTGCGTTCGAATCCCTTGTGCCAACGCTTGAGGTCGTTCAGACGGAAGCCTTCCATGTAGAGTTCCTTGACACGCTCGCCCTCGATTATCTTCAGGGCGTTGCTCTCGCTGAGCGATGTGTTGCCACCGTAAGACGAGTAGCGGGCAGAACGGAGTGTTGTGATGTCCTTGCCAGCCTTGGTGTAGTCGCCCTTCATAGCGTAAGCCTCAGCACGAACCAGATACATCTCCGAGAGACGGAACACCATTGGCTGATGTACGTGCAGGATATTGTTGTTCAAGAAGGTGGCATCGCCAAAATACTTGCTCAACAAGGGCCACTGCAGTCCGTGCTCATAGCCTGTGACACGAGTGGTGAAGATGGCAGCAGCACGAAGGTCGTTGTTGTCGAACGAGTTGATTACCCATGTTGCAGGCACATAGTCGGGACGGTAAGTCACGTAGTTGAAGTTGTCGAAGATGGTGCCTAGGGCGCCACCATAACTATTGATTGTGAATCCTACCTTCCAGATTGCCTCGCGCGAGTCGCCATAGGTCCAGATGTACTTGTAATCCTTCACCTGATTTGAATAGGTGTTGGAAGAAGCCTTCTCCAATGTGTAGTACTTGCTGCTGATAACCTTCGATGCGTACTTGATAGCATCGTCGTACTTATGCATATATAATGATACGCGCGCACGCAAAGCATGGCAGGTGTACTCGTTGAAGTAGATTTCGTTGTAAAGACTTCCGGTGAAGTCGTCGTCTACCTTAAGATATTCGGCTGCCTTGTCGAGGTCGGCAAGTACAAACTCGTACGACTCCTTCAGGCTGGCACGCTTCTGAAGCTCGTTGCCATGATAATGCTCGGTAAGCACTACGCCAAGCTCGCTGGCTGCCTGCTCGTCGCTGTCGTAAGCCTTACAGTAGCACTTGATGAGCTCAGAGTAAGCCAAGGCACGAGCAAAACGTGCCTCGCCCTCATACTGCTCCAACTTGTCGAGAAGCTTGTCGCTATTGGTGTTGGCTCTCACCTTGTCGAGATTGTCGAGCAAGAAGTTGCATCGGTTGATGACGCCGTAGAGGTCGGCATAAACAGCCTCGATGTCGGTGTTGGTGGCCTTGATGTCCTTCCAACGATAGATGTCGCCATAGGCATTAGAGTAGCCCTTCACGCAGAACACGAAGTCGGCCTGCAAATCGGGCAAAATGGTAAGATTGCCAGAATACAAGGCGCTGCTCTTGAAGCTGTCGTAGATACCTATCACTAGCTTGTCCACATCCTCTACTGTATTGACAGCCTCGTCCATGCGGATTGAATCCTCAGGATACTTGTCAAGACAAGAAGACATAGAGAGGGCGAGTATTGCCGACAGCACACATGTCTTTATATTATTGATATTCATTTTTGTAATCTCCTTTCTTATTTAGAATTGCAGTTCCACACCCAGAGTGAACTGGCGTGATGCCGGATACTGTGCCTGGTAAATATTCGAAGAAACCTCAGGATCAAGACCGTTGAAACCGGTGATGGTGAAGAGGTTCTGTGCCTGACCATAGATGCGTGCCATGGTGAAGAACTTGCTCTTGCGCAACAGGCTCTGTGGCAGTGAATACGACAGGCTGAGATTCTTCAGACGGAGGAACGATGCATTCTCAAGGAAGCGGTCGTCGAGCTGTATCACCTCACCCCAACGAGGAATGTCGGTGATGTCACCTGGCTGCTTCCAGCGGTCGTAGAGCAAGCGCTTCGACTGGTTGTAGGCAGTACCGAACATGATGCCGCTCTCCTCGAAGAAGCGGTCGTTGTTGATGACGTAGCGTGTGCCAATCCAACTGAACTGGGCTGAGAGCTGCAAGCCCTTCCAGCGGAGGCTGGTGCCGAAACCACCCATCCAAGGTGCATCGTAGGTCTTGCCGGTCATCACCTTGTCGCCCTCGCGGAACTCGTTGGTGATGTTGCCATTCTTGTCGTACCAGAGCTGCTCGCCATTGGCTGGGTTGACACCGGCGTAACGGTTGAGATAGAACTCGCTGACAGAGTGGCCTACTACGTACTTCAAACCTGTGGTTGAGTTGACATACTCGGTAACGCCATTGTAGAGTTCCTTCAGACGGTTCTGATTATAAGATACGTTGGCGCTCACGTTCCATGTGAAGTCGCGTGTGCGGATGATGTCGCCATCAGCGCTCAACTCAATACCCTTATTGGCCATAACGCCCACGTTCTTCCAACGATAGCCCTCGCCAGTAACTGTATATGACTCAGGCACACGCATAAGCATGTTAGAAGTACGCTTGTAGTAAGCCTCAAAGCTGAAGTTGATGCGATTGAGGAATCCGAGACGAAGGGCGAAGTTGTTTGCCCATGTCGACTCCCAGCCCAACTCCTCGTTGCCGCTCTGCGAAGGGAAGAAGCCTGCAGTGTCGTCGTAGTTGGCACCACCCGACACGAGTGCCAAGTGATAATAGTTGGGAATCTCTGAGTTGCCCGAAGTACCGGTGCTGATTGCAATCTGAGCATTGCTTAACCAGTTCATTTCCTTCAGCCAATCGGTCTGCTTGACATTCCACATGAATCCAAGCGACCAGAAGGTACCCCAACGATGGTCTTTACCGAAACGTGAAGAAGCATCGGTACGCAGAGAGAAGTCGGCATAGTAAAGCTCCTTGTAGTTGTACTCGCCACGCATGAAGAATGACATGTATGAGTAATCAGACGAAGAATCTGCCCAACGGCTGGCACGTGTACCAGAAGACACGTTTGTCAGAAGGTCGCTGGTCTGACCCTTGGTGTAAACGTTGAATCCCTCAGAGTGATAGTTGACAGCCTCCTGACCCAACATCACATTGAAAGCATGACTCTCGCCCAAATTGAAGCGATAGTTGGCTGTTGTGGTCTCAGTGAGACTGAGCGCGTCGTTGCTCTGACGAGCCGCTGTACCCTGGCCGTTGTTTGACGAAAGGCTTGGGAACGACTGGAGGAACGCTGTAGAATGAGTGAAATCGGCACCGAACTGAGTACGGATTGTAAGATTCTCAATAGGATAAATCTCGGCGTACATCGTAGAGAGCACCTTATACTTCTTGTTCTTGATAGGGTTCTTGCCCATGTACACAATAGGGTTCTCGCTTGTGCCAGCCCAATCGCCCTTGGCGAGCGAAGCCAGACTACCGTCCTTGGCATACGGACTCCAGTAAGGCAGCATGAAGCGGCAGGCAGAAATAGGAGTAACGGTGGTGTAACTGCCATCGTCGGCCTGCTGTGCCTCCTCGTAAGCAGCCATTGTGTTGGTGCCTATCTTCAGCCACTTGCTTGCCTTGACATCGGCATTGGTGCGAAGATTGTAACGGCGGAAGGTAGAATTCTGTGCAATACCGTCCTGGTCGTAGAATCCACCTGACACGTAATAGTTCAAACGATCGGTGGCACGATTGACCGAAAGCTCGTAGCTCTGAAGCGGAGCACGGTCGTTGAACACCTCGTCGAGCCAGTTGACATTAACCTTCGAGAGGAGGTTGTAGTCCTTGCCGGCATCCAGACCGACTTCCTTCTCAAACTGTATGCGCTCGTCGGTGTTCATCATCATCCAGTTGTTCTGAGCCAACTCAGAGAAACCGTACTGGGCACGAAGAGTAATCTTGGCATTGTCAAACGACAGACCACGCTTAGATGTGATTACAACCACACCATTGGCTGCACGTGCACCATAGATAGAGGTAGACGAAGCATCCTTCAACACTGAGATGCTCTCAATGTCGTTAGGACTGAGGGTGTTGAAGTCGGAACTTGAAATGGGCACACCGTCCAGAATAAAGAGCGGCGACTTGCCCGAGTTGATAGAGTTGGTACCACGAATCTGGAAAGTAGCCGCCTTGCTAGGCTCACCCGACGAACTGATGACCTGCAAACCAGTACTCTGTCCTTGCAAAGCCTGGTCGAAGCTGGCAGCTGGGACATTCTCAATCTTTTCAGACTTCACAGACGAAACGGAACCCGCAATGGTTCCCTTCTTACGTACACCATACGCTACTACTACTACCTCATCCGTTACTTTGGAATCGGAAGACAGCTTCACGTTAAGCGTGCGCGTCTGTGCATTGACAGGATGCTTCTGAGTAACCGTGCCGAGATATGAAATCACGAGCGTAGCCTTAGATGCACCCTTTACCTCGATGATGTAGTTGCCGTCAATGTCGGTAACAACACCATTCGTTGTACCCTCTTGAAGTATTGTTGCACCAATCAGCGGTTCGTTGTCTTCAGCAGACACGACCGTTCCCTTGACGCTGAAATTCTGCGCCAAGGCTGTTTGTACAGTCAACACAATCAGAGAGACAAGCAATAGGGAAAATCTTCTCATCTTGTTTGTTTCAATTGTTGATTATAAAATGTTTATTAATTATTATCCTTTTTTTGATTTGTAAAAACAATAAAGAAATCAGTGACTCTTCACCAATATTTTCTATACGTTTCACAACATTATGTTATAGATCATATTTATTTTATTAAAAATGTGTTGCAAAATTACTAATAAAATCTCGTTTAATAGATTTTACATTGTTAAAATGTCGATTTTATCACCGAATCGGCGCAAAAACAAGTAATTATGCTATAATAATTCACAAAAATATTCACAATTATTACTTTTGGCAACAATATTTGCAAAAGATGCGAATAAAAAACTATCCGTTCCGACCATAAAATGAAAACACGGACAACCGGAATGCCGAAGCAAACCAATTGTCCGTGTTTATCAATTTGATAAATCAGCGTTTATCGATTAAATAAAAAAGAAAAAGAATGGAAACAGTGCCTCTATAAGCCGGGTTCCGTTTCTCGTGCGCCATTACTGACGCAAGAGCCTTCTGTCATTTATCTACTACGCAAGTCGCCCTGCGTCTCTAGCATTCTACCCTCCACCGTATCCTCGAAAGGAAATCGGACGGGACGCCCTCAAACGATGGTATACATGAACTTGCAGCCCCCAGATGGTACAGCCCGATGATCGCCCACCGGCTGGTGGTCTCTTACACCACCTTCTCACCCTTACCACACACGAAGGTGTGGCGGTTGTTTTCTTCTACCGACACCTGCCGTCGCCGACAGCTTCTACTTTCGGAAGTGGGGTTCCCTATGCTGCCCGGACTTTCCTCTCCTGCACATACGCACAGCAGCGACAGAACCGAAGCACTGTTTCCAATTGAGATGCAAAGATACTGCAAAAAATTGGATTAAACGAAGCGAAAATAAGTTTATTTCCTTCTCGTTGTAGTTTTACGTACAGTTTTCTTTGCTGTTGAAGTTGTCTTCTTGACAGTGGTCTTTGGCGGATTGTAGTAGGTCAAAGCCTCAGGCAACTCCTGCTTGATGGCTGCAATACGCTTGGCGTCAGAGGGGTGGTCGCTGAACATGTCGCTCTGATTGCTGTTATTGCCCTGCGACATACGCTGCCAGAAACTAACAGCCACATTGGGATCGTAGCCTGCCATTGCTGCAAAGATGAGTCCCATACGGTCGGCCTCGGTCTCGTTGTCGCGCGAATACTTCAGACTTCTGAACTGTAATCCCTTCTGGGCTATAATCTGTGCCAACTGTGTGGTAGACGAGCTGACACCGGCGGCATTAAGCACCGAGCCAAGAATCTGGGTGCCGTACTGATTCTTTATCTGCTTGCTCATCTGCTCGGCAGAATGCTTTGCCACTGCGTGAGCAATCTCATGCCCGAGAACGATGGCAAGCGACGCCTCGTTCTGAGTGTAAGGCAGCAGACCTTCGTAAACCACAATCTTGCCACCTGGCATGCAGAAAGCGTTGGCGCTCTTGTCCTGAACAAGATTAAATTCCCACCTGTACTGATTTATCTCAGATGCCAATCCGTGATTGCTGAGATAAGCCTCAACGGCTGTGGCAAGCTTCTGACCTACACGTTTCACCATTGCGGTATTGGCGGCATTGGTAGAAATCTTGGCAGACTTCATATAATTGGTGTATTCCTGATTGCTAAGCGAAAGAACCTGCTCGTCAGATACAAGGATGTTCTGCTTGCGACCTGTAATAGGCACAGTACGTGTCGTACCACATGAAACAACAATGGCGGCAACAAGTGCCATCAATACAAATTTTACTTTTTTCATAACTCTAAAAACATTTTTGTTGTTATTATATGCTGCAAAAGTATATAAAAATAAGATATAAAGGAAATTTATCAAATAAAAATATCGTACCTTTGCACTATCTTTGTACTATCTTTGCACTATTTATGTGCAATTTGTTTGAAATAATATAAAAAACAAAATAATATAAAAATGGAAAAAGAGACAAACAAACTTATTGCTGCACACTATCAGCTTTTCACTATCAACGAGAATGGCGAACGTAACCTCGTAGAGGAAACCACTCAGGAGCAGCCTTTCGTATTCATCACTGGCTTTGGCACTGCTCTTGACGCTTTCGAAGATATCTTGAAGAATCTGGGACGCGGTGAGAAGTTTGACTTCGAATTGGACAAAGACAAGTCGTTTGGCGAATACGATCCGAAGCGAGTAATTGAACTGAACAAGGAGATGTTCACCGTTGACGGACACTTCGACAGCAAGAACATCTTCAAGGGAGCACAGATTCCTCTCAAGAACGAGGATGGCAACTTCTTCATCGCAAAGGTTATGGAAATCGGTGCTGACAAGGTGAAGGTAGACCTCAACCACCCACTCGCTGGCAACAAGCTCAACTTCAAGGGCTACGTTATCGAGAACCGCGAAGCTACAAACGACGAAATCCAGACTCTGCTCAACCATATGAACGGAGGCGGTTGCGGTGGCCACTGCAGCGGATGCGAGAATGAAGGTGGTTGCAAAGGCGAAGGCGGATGCGGACACCACGACGAGAAGCACTCGAAAGAGGGCGGATGCTGCGGACACTGCCACTAATATAGAATAAAACAAACCCTGCTTTCGACAAGAATACGGAAGCCAAGCAAATAATCTAATTATGCGAAATACATTTGGAAACCTTTTCACGCTGACCACATTCGGCGAAAGCCACGGCCCTGCTATAGGCGGCGTTGTGGACGGAATGCCTGCGGGAGTAGACATCGACATGGACTTCATTCAGGAAGAACTCAACCGCCGACGTCCAGGACAAAGCAAGATAACAACATCGCGCAACGAACCGGACAAAGTGGAGTTTCTCAGCGGTGTGTTTGAGGGAAAGTCAACCGGCTGCCCAATAGGATTTGTAGTGCGCAACACCAATCAGCACTCTAACGACTACGACAACATGCGTTCGGTGTTCCGCCCATCACATGCCGACTTCACATACACAAGCAAGTATGGCATACGCGACCATAGAGGTGGCGGACGCTCATCGGCACGCATCACAATAAGCCGTTGCGTGGGCGGAGCATTGGCTAAGCTTGTACTGAGAAAACTTGGCGTCAGCATAACAGCGTATACGTCGCAGGTGGGCGACATAGCTCTCGACCGCGACTACAGAAAATATGACCTCTCATTGACCGAAAGCAACATCGTAAGATGTCCTGATGCCGACACTGCCACAAAGATGGAACACCTCATAAGCGAGGTGAAGGAGGCCGGCGACACAATTGGAGGCATTATAACATGCGTAGTGAAAGGTTGTCCAGTGGGCATAGGCGAACCGGAATTCGGCAAGCTGCACGCAGTACTCGGTGCTGCAATGCTTGGCATTAATGCCGCTAAGGGATTCGAAATAGGTGAAGGCTTTGATTGTGTAACATCAAGAGGAAGCCAACAGAACGATATTTTCACTTCCGACAACGGTACAATACACACAATGTCAAACCATAGCGGTGGAATACAAGGAGGTATTAGCAATGGCGAAGACATATACTTCAGAGTGGCATTCAAACCTGTTGCAACTATCCTTCAAGAGCAACCTACCGTAGACAAGGAAGGCAACAAGACCTCGCTCTGTGCACGCGGACGGCACGATCCATGCGTGTTGCCACGTGCAGTTCCGGTAGTTGAAGCCATGACCGCCATGGCTATTTTGGACTATATTATGGTGAACAACAGTATTAAAGAAGAATTTTAACACACATTGTGATATTTTTCATACTTCTTAGCCATTTTTTCAAGATGGGGGGGGGTATTATTTCAAGAATTATGACTATCTTTGCACATGATAATTTGGGACTCGTGAGAGCCTTAGATTAGCTTAGTTAAGTCTAGTTTAGTTTTTGTGTTGGTTGCGGGCAGTCGATTGATTGCCCGCAATTTCTTTTTTATAACTTTCTAAAACAAGTTGATAAAATAATAAATATATAAATTTAACGCATAAAAATTTTATAGCTCAACAAAAATATATAACTTAGCGGTTGTATTTATAACTAAATCATTGATTGTACAACCCTATTAAAAAATCAATATTATGATTAGACTGAATGCATTTTTCGAAGTAAAAGACAACGCCAGCATTGACGCTGTAAAAACTCTCGGTACAGAACTTGTAAACAAATCGCGCAATGATGAAGGCTGCGTATCTTACGACCTCTTCACAAGTGCTACACGCCCACTGGTGATGATGTTCTGCGAAACATGGAAGGACGAGGAAGTGTTGAAGGCACATATCGCCTCGGCTCATTTCACCGACTTGGTGCCCAAGATTGAAGCTCTCACCAAAAACGGATTGAAACTGGAGAAATTCGAATTCTAAATAATCGAAACGGCAGACTCCCGTCCGACGCGCAGCAGTAAGCCACAACTTATGTGTTGACCTGCGCGTCGGACGGGAGTCCGCCGTTTCTTTTTTATTATTTTCTTCTTGCATTGCGGCCATTATCCTTACGGGCTGCTGCACCACGACTATTGTCATTAGCCTTGCCACCATAATTGCCACCAGCGTTATAGCCTTTTCCGCCACCATATTTTCCGCCCGAATAATTACGCTGCTTGCCATAGCCATCACACTGGGTTGACGGCTTCTCATGTCCACGACGATTCTTCTCTCTTGGCTGAACATCACGTTCGAATTGCTGACGTTCAAACTCGGGACGACGGTTATTGCCGAAGTTGCGTCCTTGATTGGGAGCAGGCACACCAGCATATAGCTGCTGTATAAGGTCGGGACGACCTATGCGGCGCAATTCCTGCTCAATGCCACGACGCTCTTCAGGCTTATACCAGAAGAAGAACTGGCGCTGGGCAAGCTTTTCGCGCGGAGTCTTGGCAGAGAATACGGGTTCGAGAGTATAAGGATCATAACCCGAATACCACGTCTCCGTACTTACAGTCATTGGCGTAGGCGTGAAGTCCTGCACCTGTTCCAGATGGAAGTCAAGGCGCTTTGTAATGACTGCTAACTCTGCCATATCTTCCTCACGACAGCCCGGATGTGAACTGATAAAGTAAGGAATTATTTGCTGACGCAAATTCTCCTCGGTATTTATCTTGTCGAAGATGCGCTTGAACTCCTCAAAAAGCTTGAATGAAGGCTTGCGCATAAGTTTCAGCACCGCATCCGACGTATGTTCAGGAGCCACCTTCAATCGTCCACTCACGTGCTTGCAGATAAGTTCGCGTGTGTACTGGCGAGCAGCAGCATTCCACTTCTCCTCCTTACTCTTGTGCAGTAGCAAATCGTAGCGCACACCACTACCTATGAAACTCTTCTTTATGCCAGGAAGAGCATCAACGGCATGGTAAATCTCAAGCAGCGGAGTATGATCGGTGACGAGATTGGGGCAAATCTGCGGATTGATGCACGATGGACGCTTGCACACCGCACACGCCTTCGGGTTCTTGCCGTGCATTCCATACATATTTGCCGAGGGTCCGCCCAGGTCGGAAAGATAGCCCTTGAAGTCGGGCATTTCTATCACCTTCTTCACCTCCTTTATAATGCTCTCCTTCGAACGACAAGCTATGAACTTGCCTTGATGAGCACTGATTGTACAGAAGGCGCAACCACCAAAGCATCCACGATGCAGATTGACCGAGAACTTAATCATATCGTAAGCTGGAATGCGCTTGCCCTTATATTTAGGGTGAGGCAGACGGGTGTATGGCAGGTCGAACGAGTGGTCGAGTTCTTCGGATGTCATCGGTGGATAAGGAGGATTGACAACGGCATACTTGCCGTCAACCTCCTGTAGCAGACGCTGTGCGTGCATCTTGTTAGACTCTTCCTCTATATGACGAAAATTGTCGGCCTCAGCCTTCTTATTGCGCAGACATTCCTCATGACTGTACAGAACAATGTCGTCAGAGATTATTCCGCCAGGAATTTCATCCTCCTTTGCCAGATAGACGGTCTGTGGAACATTGCGAATCTCGGCTATGTGCTTACCTTCGCTGAGCTGACTACAGAGTTCCAGAATAGGTTTTTCGCCCATTCCGTAGATTATCATGTCGGCACCCGAATCGCAGAGTATACACTTCTGCAGTCCGTCCTTCCAGTAATCATAATGCGTCAGTCGACGAAGCGAAGCCTCAATACCACCCAGCACAACAGGCACATCGGGGAAGAGTTGCTTTAGAATCTTAGTATAGACAATGGTAGGATATTCCGGACGGCAGTCGTGACGACCGTCAGGACTATAGGCATCTTCCGAACGCAGACGCTTGCCTGCTGTGTACTTGTTGACCATTGAGTCCATACATCCCGGAGCAATGCCGAAGAAGAGATTTGGACGTCCCAGCTTCTTAAAGTCGCGAAAATCGCCGTGCCAGTCGGGCTGTGGCACTATTGCCACCTTGTAGCCTGCCGACTCCAGCGTGCGTCCAATAACAGCAGCGCCAAACGACGGGTGGTCAACATACGCATCGCCCGAGAACAGGATAACGTCAACGCTATCCCATCCTCGGATTTCTATTTCCTTTTTGGTAGTAGGCAGCCAATCGGTGAGCCTATATTCTTTCATTGTATATACTTTACGTGTTAATTAATTTTGTTCAACTTCCTCGTTCTCTGCCGGCTTGTTCTTCTCCCACTCCTTATAGAGCGCTACAAGATTAGACAAGCCGATAGCCTTCATGTTATTATTGTAAATCACGTCAAGACAAAGGTCGAGCAAGTTCTTGTCGCTAATGCCAGACGACTCCAGCAATGAGCGCACATTAAGCTTAAGCTTGTCGAGCACTGCCTCATCAATAATACCGTTACTGTCAACCAAGCTGTCAAGAAGAGTGTATTTTTGAAGAGTTTCAAGATGCAAGTCACTTACTTCAATACTTCTTGTGCCTGATGCATTTGCCTGAATTTTGTACATAATCATTAGTTTTTTAAAGTTATTAGTCTTATATTTTTATCGCTTGACAAGAAAGTCCATTACGGCTTTCATCACCTGTAGGCGTGCCTTCATATTGTTGATACACTCAAAGGGGAAGCCCATAACGAAACTCTTGTAATCGCCGCCATCATAAGCTACTGCAGCACTTGAGCCGTCAGCATACTGCATTGCGCAGAATGCAGATGAAACTGAAGGATGCATTACGTCGACCGACGTTGCTGCGTAATGAGACGAATTCAGATTACGGATAATGTCAAAATTGATTCCTAATCCATTCACCATATTATTGGTCCGAGTGCGGTCTGAACGTTCGTACGAAACCTTTACTACGTCGGAAAGGAAGCGGCGCTCGTCATCACGCTGCATGTCGCTACCCACATAAGCTCCGCTTACCATTACACGTCCGCCACGGCTGACAAACGTTTTCAGTTGGTTGCGTAGTCGTGACGTGAATGTCTTGTAGCGAACCATCGAGTGGCCGTCGTCCTTCTGCAAGCCAAAGGCTATGTCCATAACATCGTAATCCGAAGGTTTGGTAAAATCGTTCTCCAACGCTTCAAGTGAACTGCTCACAACGTTGTAATCGCCTGCCGTAGCAATATTCTCGACATGACAAACCGACTCGTTCTGCTGATTGCCCATAACAAAGAAGCCTGCAAGTTCATCGCCACAATAGCCCATTGCTCCAGGCCCTTCACTTCCGGCACGGCTACGGTCGAAACATTGCTGACGACCGTTCCACCCTGCAGTCAGTCCATAAGAAACACCAATATCGGCATCCAAATCAAAGCCCTGCTGCGTTTCATTATCTACTACAGCCGGACCCGAAAGACGCTTGAATCCATTGACTACGAGTATGTTCTTGGCATATGGATTAGACGACAGACAAGCCGCCAATGTCTCTGAAGGGAAGCTCTCGCCTCCCCTATTCACTGCTGCGACACGAAACTTGTACACTACGCCTGGCTGCACATCTATCACAAACGAATTGCCACACACCATACGACCATTATCAAATCCGCCGATGCCTTGTGCCACATATACATTATAAGCTGTTGGCACAGATGTTGGCTCCTGCTCGTCCTTGACCGGAAGCCACGAAAGGCGCAACTGACCGTTTCCGATGTTCGCTATACGGAAATTGTCAACCGGCAACGGCTGAACAATGCACGGACGGGAATGATTGCTGCTGACGTAGCGCAGTATGGTCTTATATAGCGAACGTGCCATTGTGAACTTGAAGTTGGGATCAAGTCCACGTCGGATGTCGGCAAAGTTCTGATGCGACATTGTCTCGATTATCGCCGAAGGAACCTCCGGACGACGGGTCTCGCTGTAATTACGGTCCCACAGATAGCGGCGTGTCCACTTGCCAAACTTGAACGTCAAGTCACGACGCAAACCTTCAAGTAGTTGTTCGGCGAAGTCATGCGATGTCCTTCGCGAGATTCCACTATTCAGTCGGCCGTCATTGAAGTTGGTAGTACATATAGACAACGAACCGATTATAGAGTCTGGCACCGATGTGTAGCCGGCGTCGCTGTGCACGGCAAGCGATAGTTCGATAGGCACTTTCTTGCCTTCGCGTGTCGGCACATAAACCGAACCTCCTGCAAGCCAGTTGGCCATATTCGAGCGTGAATTGATATCGTCGGAATAGTCATCAGTACCATTCTTTCCACCATAAACACTATAAGGTGCGCCCGACCATTGTGCATTATAACGGGCACCTTCCAGACAACGTGGCATTCCGCTCGTGACGCCATAGCGCTGCACATTGCCCATACCTCCGCCAAAACGCACAGCGTCGGTTGTTATGACGCCCTTATGGTCGGAAAGGTTGGTGATTATCACACGGTTGTCGGTGCTGCTGCCACTATCGAAATCGAACGTGCCAAGATAAACCCATGTGCCTCCACCCATTTGCTGATTGACCCGAAACAGAGTGCGCTGCCCCTTATGGCACACTATGTATTGCACGTCAGACACGCTGTTTGGCAGGGTCTGATAACTCACATATACAGCGTAACGTCCGGCTTGCGGAATCTGAGGTTGGTACGAAGCCCACGATTCATGCCCCTTGCGCACTGTGCGCACCTGTCGAGCAGTGCCCTGCAGGAAGGGATTCTCTCCGTCACGATAGACTCCATTGCGCGGGGCAAAGCCCTTAGCTTGGGCTGTACGCCACTTCTCACGACCGTCATCCTCTACATATCCCCTACCATTATCGTTGTCTACCAGCACCTCATTCTTCTGCCAGTCACGCTCGCGCGGAGTATAGACAACAGCACCGGCACGCTCAAGCATCGGGATTAGATAGGGTACAACTATGGTCTGGGTGAAAAGGTCCTCTGTGGTACAGAACAAGTTAGGACGTTGCCAACGCCAACACGACTTCTGTGTGTCATAAAACATACCGTGCGAGGCCCATAATGAGATATGCCGGTCAAACAGTCCATGCGAGATAAAGTAAGGCTTCGACTCATCATAAACCCATGGAGCACCATCATATTCAATCTTGCCCCATGCTGATGGAACGCCAGTACTGTTAACCTTAGCCCCTGCCACGAGTTGTTCTATGGGCAATCCTGCAGCCACAATGCTGAGCGAATACTTGTTGTAAGGTTTGGGCAGAGCTCTGGACAATCGTTTGTAATAGAACTTTACTGACTTTTCGGTGAACTCTTGAGTCGCAAACGACGGACTGATAAAGACTTTCAATTCGCGGCTGCGCTCGTCCACACTAAACTTCTCAAGATAAGGCTGTGCCTGAAAATGGACATTCTTAGCTCTGCTCTGCAGAACATAGTTTTTCAGAATAGTACCCACTTTTTCATTTGACAGCATCTTGTTGCTGCCAGCCACAGACGGAACTGCAACCATTGAAAAGGCACAGAATAGTATGGATAGAACTCGGTTCATTTTGCAACTCTAATTATATGAATTTTCTATTGTTGTCGTCCGGTCCTTCAAAAGGACAACTTTATACCTTTAGAAGGACAACTTCCGGCGTTCAAAAGGACAACTTTTAGCATTCAAAAGAGCCCCTTTTACATTGCAAATGTAGCCCTTTTACATTGCAAAAGGACTACATTCTTGATACTGTATGCGAACAGTTCGTCACACATATTTTATATGTCTCCGACGGTGAAGAGTTCAGGCTTCTTTCCCTTGAAATCCTTGTAGTAGGTCTTTATCATTTTCATGTCAGCCTCAACGTCGCCTGTCGGCACAAGCACGTGCTTGCACTCTATTAGTTTGCGTTCGAAATCGAGTCCATAGAGCAGAATTGGGATATTAGCCTTCAAGGCAATGAAGTAGAATCCCTTCTTCCAGTCGGGGTTGAGCGAACGGGTTCCCTCGGGAGTGACGCACAGACGGAAATTAGGAGTGTTGCGTGCCGTCTCGGCCAAAGCGTCGGTCATACTTGTATGCTTGCCACGATAGACGGGTATTCCGCCTATGCTACGGAAGAAAGCGCCCAAAGGCCAGAAGAACCATTCTTTCTTCATAAGGAAGTTGATTTTCAAATTCTCAGCACGCGAGTAAAGCAGACCCATTATAAAGTCCCAGTTGCTCGTATGGGGCGCAAGACACAAGATGTATTTTTCGGGAAACTCTACACTTATTTCAGCACGCCAATGCATGCGCTTGTAGAGCACCGTTCTGCAAAAACGTTGCAATAAACTCATTATTTCTTTATTTTCTTAACCAGATATTAATATCTAACAAGCTAATTTACTCAAAGTTTGAAATCTGGTCGATGATTTCAGATACTTGCTTGTTGAATTTTGTAATAAGGTCTTTGAAGAATTCAGAAGCTGACATTCCCGGCTCTACGTGCGACACGCGGCGGATATAGTCGTTGTGAATTACCAAAATAGAAGTGAGTAAGGCCTTTACGTTTTCATCGTCAGCCTTTATTGAATAAGATGCAGCCACTACCTCTGAAAAAAGTTCGCTACATACGTAATTGATTTTTCGTTTTAAGATTCGTTTATTAGCCATAATTCCTTTTATGATTTTTGATAATTTCTTGCCAAAGATAGAAAAAAAAAGAATACGCGACAAGTAATATCAATAAAAAATGTAATAGAATAAAGTTTTCCATCCAATATTTTCATTATGTCACAGAAAAAGCGTATTTTTGCAGCACGAAATAATATAAAGGTAGATTTTATTTCAATAATACATACTTTTTAATTTTTAACATCAAATGGAAATTAGTGCATTGCAGATTGCAAGAGCTGCTTATCAGCCCAAATTGCCCAAGGCTCTTCAGGGACCGGTGAAGGCCGTAGAAGGCGAGGCTACACAGTCAGTAGGTAACCAGGATGACATCAAGGCTTTGTTCCCCAACACATACGGAATGCCCGTCATCACATTCGAGGCTGGCGAGAAGAAGGAGCTTCCAGCTTTCAATGTTGGTGTAATTCTTTCAGGCGGTCAGGCTCCTGGCGGCCACAACGTAATTTCTGGACTTTTCGACGGCGTTAAGGCTCTCAACCCTGAGAACAAGCTCTATGGCTTCATCCTCGGTCCTGGCGGTCTGGTTGACCACAACTACATGGAGATTACTTCGGAGATTATGGACGCTTACCGCAACACTGGCGGTTTCGACATCATCGGCTCTGGCCGTACCAAGCTTGAGAAGGAAGAGCAGTTTGAGAAGGGTATCGAGATTCTTCGCGAGCTCGGCATCAAGGCTCTCGTTATCATCGGTGGTGACGACTCTAACACAAACGCTTGCGTACTCGCTGAGTACTATGCTGCAAAGAAGTACGGCGTTCAGGTTATCGGTTGCCCGAAGACTATCGACGGCGACTTGAAGAACGAGCAGATTGAGACTTCATTCGGCTTTGACACAGCTTGCAAGACATACGCAGAGCTTATCGGCAACATCCAGCGCGACTGCAACTCAGCTCGCAAGTACTGGCACTTCATCAAGCTCATGGGCCGTTCGGCTTCGCACATCGCTCTTGAGTGCGCTCTGCAGACACAGCCTAACATTTGCCTCATCTCTGAGGAGATTGAGAACAAGGAGATGTCACTCGACGACGTTGTAACATATATCGCCAAGACTGTAGCCGACCGTGCTGCAGATGGCAACAACTTCGGTACAGTACTCATCCCAGAGGGTCTTATCGAGTTCATCCCTGCTATCAAGAAGCTTATCGCTGAGCTCAACGAGGTTCTTACCGATCCTGCTACCGGCGAGTCACGTGAGTTCGCCAACGCTGAGGAGCAGATTGCTTTCGTTAAGAACTCTATCGCCAAGGACAACCTCGCTATTCTTGAGTCGCTTCCTGAGGACGTTGCACGTCAGCTCTGCCTCGACCGCGACCCGCACGGAAACGTTCAGGTATCACTCATCGAGACTGAGAAGCTTCTCTCACGCATGGTAGAAAAGAAGCTCGACGCTTGGAAGGAAGAGGGCAAGTACAATGGCAGCTTCGCTGCACAGCACCACTTCTTCGGCTACGAGGGACGTTGCGCAGCTCCTTCTAACTACGATGCTGACTACTGCTACTCACTCGGCTTCAACGCTTCATGCCTCATCGCTAACGGCAAGACAGGCTACATGTCAGTAATCAAGAACACTACAGCTCCTGCCGCAGAGTGGATTGCAGGTGGTGTGCCTATCACAATGATGATGAACATTGAGCGTCGTAACGGTGCAGACAAGCCAGTTATCCGCAAGGCTCTTGTAGAGCTCGACGGTGCTCCGTTCAAGTTCTTCGCTGCTCATCGCGAGGAGTGGGCCAAGAACGATTGCTACGTTTATCCGGGTCCGGTTCAGTACTGGGGTCCGTCAGAGGTTTGCGATCAGCCTACCAAGACTCTGATGCTCGAGCAGGGCAAGTAATCAATTGCCTTATTATAACTCTCTTAA
The DNA here is from genome assembly GCA_900550035.1 of uncultured Prevotella sp. GTDB lineage: Bacteria > Bacteroidota > Bacteroidia > Bacteroidales > Bacteroidaceae > Prevotella. The sequence goes on from URQS01000024.1 coordinate 30,272, forward strand.
TGCAGAGTTAAAGACAATATGGAGAGCAGAGTGGTTTCAACCATTCTGCTCTCTCTGTTTAAGAACATTGCACACAAAGCGATTATATTAAAGACTATGAGTGAACAGTATCACGCACGCAAAACAAACAAAAGAAAGAAAACTACACGCAAGACTTCTGCCACAAAGAAGCAGTCAGCCCTTTGCGCCCTACTCGCTCGCAATCCACATGCAGCATGGTGGGGAGGCGGCATTGCCGTTGTGTGTCTGTACGTGTGGTTGTTCTACTCATTCCTTGTAAGCCCTACAGGTTTCCGATGGCGTGCACTGTTTGGCGATGCCAACTATCCTGCAGGATACGAAATCCACGGCATTGACATTTCGCACTATCAGGGCGACATAGATTGGGACAAACTGCGTGGAGCCAGCATCGAGGGATGTCCTTTGCGTTTTATAATGATAAAATCAACAGAAGGCTCAACACGTGTAGACAATAAATTCAAGGATAATTTCCGCCAGGCTCGCGAATATGGATTCATACGCGGTGCTTATCATTTCTGGAGCAATAAATCGTCGGCCCGTTCACAAGCCTATCATTTTCTGAACACAGTACGTCTTGAAGAAGGCGATTTGCCTCCTGTACTTGACGTGGAACACAAACCTGCCGACCGTTCGGTTGAGGATTTTCAGCACGACATACTGACATGGCTTCACATAGTTGAGGATAAATATCACGTGAAGCCTATTATCTACACATATTATAAATTCAAGGAGAAGTATTTAAGCAAACCAGTATTCGACGACTATCCATATTGGATTGCCCACTATTATGTCGACAAGGTGGAATACAAAGGAGCATGGAAGTTCTGGCAGCATACCGACGTAGGCCGACTTCCAGGCATTAAGAGCTACGTAGACTTCAACATCTATAACGGCTCATTCTACGACATGAAAAAATTAACGATAGGCAATCAGGACAATGTATGGTGAAAAGAATCAAGCAAAATGGATGCTTGATTCTTAATTAAAGCTATATCTGAATTGAAAACCAACTGGCGATACGGACAAACTAACGTCGTCACATTTTTTCTCCTTGCCAAACACAAGTTTACCTATCAGTTGCCCCACTTCGGCTGAAGCAACACCTATTGCAGCACCCGCAACCACATCGCCACATTTATGACGGTTGCGACAAACACGGTCGACAGCCACTGTTGTGGCTACAGCATAACCAGCCACTCCTATCCAAGGCGATACACTATAATACTCATGCATAAGAGTTGTGGCTCCACAAAAAGCTATCGACGTATGTCCCGACGGAAACGAACGATTGTCAGTACCATCAGGACGTCGCTCATGTATAGAATGCTTCAAAGCATACGTCACTCCAGCATTCAATACAAACGAAGCAGCCGAAATAGTCAAGCGTTTCTTCCATGAATTCTCCGACTCTACTCCCAAAGCCTTGAGTCCAAATACAGCCACCGTAGGCACATACTGCAATACATTGTCTATGCCATCGCCATGATAACGTTTATTGCCTCCATTTGTTTCAGAATCCGTCTGACCAAAACAAAGTGTCGACAGCAATAAAGCTATCGACACACCCATATACCTTAATCGCATTTATTATAAATAGGTATTATTCTATACTTAATTAGCTTCAAACAAGGCGCAAGCCCATTCTTCATCAGTAACAACATCTTTCAAAGACATGGCATTATCCATTGCAGCCTTTTCCAGCATCGGAACGTCCGACTCATAGAATCCACTAAGAATCAGACATCCATCAGTCTTCATATGACGCTTGAATGCCGACATATCGTTTATCAGAATATTGCGGTTGATGTTTGCAATCACTACATCAAACTCCTCATCCACTACGTCAAGTACAGACGCATCACCAAACATCACATCCAAATTGCCCACTCCATTGATCGAGGCATTATGCTTAGCATTTTCCGAACTCCATTCGTCAATGTCATATCCCAAAACTCTATCAGCACCAAGACGCGAAGCTACAATACCAAGAATGCCTGTACCACAACCGCAGTCGAGCACCTTCTTTCCATTCAAATTCATGCCAAGCAGACGACGCAGAATCATACGTGTAGTTTGATGAGTACCAGTGCCAAAAGCGTTGCGCGCTTCAATAAAGATGCGCATCACACCATCATTGCCTGCAAACATATTCATATCAGTATGCTTGGCATCATATATAATAAGGTTCTCGCTGACACCTATTGGCTCAAAGCCCTCTTCTTCCCAACCTTGATTCCAATCTTGATCGGGCACTTCTTCCACATCATATGTCACCGTCGCACCCTCTGGCATATAGTCGTCAATAGCCTCATCGAGAGCTTCCTTATTATACAAAGGGCGCTGCACATAACCCAGCAGTCCGTCGTCAGTATCTTCAAAAGCCTCAAAGCCAGCCTCGCAGGCAGCAGCCGACAACAGTTCACGGGCAGGCTGCATAAGCTCAGCCTCACATTCTATCTTGAAATTAGCTACAAAATATTTCATCTGTCAGTTGTTATTAATTATTCGTACACTTCGTCAATACCATATTCCATGTCGTCCTCGGCATTATGCGAGCAACCGTCAAATCCTTCCGGCAAATCGAATTTGGCATTAGGATCGTATGGCAGAGTCTTGTCACGATAAACCTTCTTCATAAAGTAAGCCCATATAGGCAGCGCCATTGTAGCACCCTGACCCATACGCATTGAGTCGAAGTGAATATCGCGGTCGTCGCCACCTACCCAACAGCCACTTACAAGCTGAGGGGTGAATCCCATAAACCAAGCGTCGCTATTGCGGTTGGTAGTACCGGTCTTGCCTCCTATCTCGCCCGTGAAGTTGTACTTATAGCGCAGTCGGCCTGCCGTACCACCATCGACTACTCCCTTGAGCAGCACAAGCATCTTGTTGGCACTCTCCTCGCTTATCACCTCATTCATACGGGGTTGGAAATTGGTGATGACATTGCCCTCATTGTCCTCGATACGGCTCACAAACATCGGAGCCGTACGTATGCCATGATTGGCAAATGTGGTATAGGCGCTCACCATCTCTGCTACAGTCATTTCACACGGGCCCAAGCACAACGACATAGAGGGATGAATGTCGGGATTGTTGATGCCGTAGTCATGAAGGAGTTGCACGAACTGCTGCGGACTCAGCTTGCTCATAAGATAAGCCGAAATCCAGTTGCTCGACTGGGCAAGTCCCCACTTCAGCGTGACCATCTCTCCAGCACGCTTATGGCTTGTATTGCGTGGAGTCCACGGCTTGCCTGCTACCATATAAGTCCGCTGCACGTTGGGAGCCAGATCGCATGGCGAGAATCCGTTCTCCATAGCCAGCGAGTAGAGGAAAGGCTTAATTGTAGAACCCACCTGACGACGGCCACCCGTAACCATATCATACATGAAGTGTGTATAGTCCAAGCCTCCCACGTACGCCTTTACGGCACCCGTAGTCGGGTCCATACTCATAAATCCTGCTCTGAGGAAAGACTTAACATAGCGAATGCTGTCTATTGGTGTCATCGTTGTATCGACATCGCCATGATATGTGAATATAGACATATCCGTTGGAGTATGGAACGACTTATGTATTTCTTCATCACTTGCGCCATTTGCCTTCAATATGCGATAGCGTTCGCTCTGCAGCACAGCACGTTCCATAATCTGATTCACCTGCTTCTTTGTGAGCTGCGAAGTGAACGGAGCGTTAGATTTGCCCCTATTCTCCTTGAAGAATTCGGGCTGCAGATAGCGTGCCACATGTCCATACACAGCCTCTTCAGCATAACGCTGCATGCGCGAGTCGATTGTGGTGTACACCTTAAGTCCGTCGGCATTAAGATTGTATGGAGTTCCGTCCTTCTTGAAGTTCTTGTTACACCAGCCATAAAGTGGGTCTGTATCCCATGCTATTGAGTCGAGCACATACTGACGCTTGTTCCACGACGGATATTTGCTGCGGTCGGGACGCTCTGCCGACATATACACACGCAAGAACTCGCGCAAGTATGGCGCTGTGCCATCCTTGTGATCGTTACGATGGAAATTGAGTGTAAGAGGCAGTTCGCATGACTTATGATATTGTTCATCTGTAATATATCCGGCCTTACGCATCTGATCCAATACCACATTGCGACGTTCGCGGCAACGTTCTGGATAACGCACTGGGTTGAACAGCGACGGATTCTTGCAAAGTCCAATCAATGTTGCAGCCTCCTCAAGTGTAAGGTTTTTCGGATCCTTGTAGAAATAAGTAGTGGCAGCCGTCTTTATACCCACTGCATTATGCAGGAAGTCGAAGTAGTTGAGATACAGAGATATTATCTCCTCCTTCGTATAGTTGCGTTCAAGCTTTACAGCTATCACCCACTCTATTGGCTTCTGCAACAGACGTTCCAACGTACTGCCAGCTGTATCCGAATACAACTGCTTGGCAAGCTGCTGTGTAATCGTACTACCACCTCCGGCACTGGTCTGTCCTAATAGTCCACGCTTAACTATGGCACGGCTCAAAGCAATGAAGTCAATGCCCGAATGGTCGTAAAAGCGCACGTCTTCGGTTGCCACTAATGCCTGCACAAGATATGGCGAGAGATTGGAATAAGGCACACATATACGGTTCTCGCGGTTGAAATTCCATGTACCAATCACTTTGCCGTCAGACGAATATATCTGCGTGGCAAAACGACTTATCGGATTCTGCAAATCTTCTATCGGAGGCATATACCCTATCCAACCGTTCCATATAGCAACAAACGCCAACGAACTACCTAAAAATGTAAGGCCCAACAGCCACCATAGAAAATGTATAAAAACTTTTCGCATATATTCTGATAAAGTGAGTCCTATTAGTTATTCTTTTGATTGCAAAGGTAAGGTAAAAAAGTGAGAAAAGAATAAATAATACATTTCATTTGACTCTTATCTGAAAAAATATAACTACCTTAGCACACAAATAAAAGAATAACCATTAATTCTATAAAACAAATGAGACACGATTTCGTAACAATTGCCGACCTTTCCAAAGAGAAAATCATGTATCTCCTTGAGATGGCCCAGGAATTCGAGAAGTATCCAAACCGAGAGCTTCTGAAAGGCAAAGTGGTAGCGACACTTTTCTTTGAGCCGTCAACACGTACACGCCTCAGCTTTGAGACAGCAGCCAACCGACTCGGCGCACGTGTGATAGGTTTCTCTGATGCCAAGGCTTCAAGCGTATCGAAAGGAGAAACACTTAAAGACACAGTATTGATGGTGTCTAATTACGCCGACGTTATTGTAATGCGCCACTTTGTAGAAGGTGCAGCACAATATGCCAGCGAAGTAGCTCCCGTTCCTATTGTCAATGCCGGCGACGGTGCACACATGCACCCATCACAATGTCTGCTCGACCTCTACTCTATCTATAAGACCCAGGGCACTCTTGACAATCTTAACATATATCTTGTAGGCGACCTTAAGTATGGTCGTACCGTACATTCGCTCATCACAGCAATGCGCCATTTCAATCCTACATTCCATTTCGTAGCACCTAAGGAGCTCGCAATGCCTGATGAATACAAGATTTATTGTAAGGAGCATGATATAAAGTTCGTAGAGCACACCGACTTCAACGAAGACGTCATTGCCGATGCCGACATTCTGTATATGACACGTGTACAGAAGGAACGTTTCTCTGATTTGATGGAATATGAGCGCGTCAAGAACGTATACATCCTCAAGAACTCAATGTTGGGCAAGGCTAAACCCAACATGAAGATTCTGCATCCGCTGCCACGCGTCAACGAGATTGCATACGATGTTGACGACAATCCTCACGCTTACTACATACAGCAGGCTGGTAACGGACTGTTTGCACGTGAGGCAATATTCAGCCACGTGCTCGGCATAACACTCGACGAGGTTAAGAACGATAAAACTATTATTAAGTAATACCATAAACGCGATGAACAACAAGAAAGAAAGACTGGTTGCCGCCATCAAGAACGGCACCGTCATCGACCATATACCAGCCGAAAAGACTTACGAGGTTGTAAACCTGCTGAAACTGCAAGAGCTGGCAGTACCGGTAACTATCGGCTACAACTATCCGTCAAGCAAGATTGGAAAGAAGGGCATTATCAAGGTCTCTGACAGATTCTTCACCGACGAGGAGATTTCACGTCTCTCTGTAGTTGCCCCTAACGTAGTGCTGAATATTATCAAGGACTACGAGGTTGTCGAGAAGAAGACCGTAGAGACACCTGACGAGTTGCGCGGCATCGTACTTTGCAACAACCCCAAGTGCATTACAAACAACGAGCCAATGCAGACTGTGTTCAACGTTGTAGACAAAGCACACGGCATCATCAAGTGCAGATACTGCGACAAAGAGCAGTGCATGGAAGATGTAAAACTCGTATAAAATAAATTCTATTCAATTACTTTTTAAAACCTAAACCAAATGGAAAGAGACCAAGTTATTTTTGATCTTATTGAGAAAGAACATCAGCGCCAGCTGAAGGGTATCGAACTCATTGCATCAGAGAATTTCGTAAGTGACGAAGTTATGCAGGCCATGGGGTCATGCTTGACAAACAAATATGCCGAAGGCTATCCTGGCAAGCGCTACTATGGCGGATGCCAGGTTGTCGACGAAGTGGAGAATCTCGCCATTGAACGTATCAAGAAACTCTTCGGAGCTGAATATGCCAACGTACAGCCTCACTCTGGAGCACAGGCCAATGCTGCAGTGCTACTCGCAGTATTGAAGCCAGGCGATGTCTTCATGGGACTTAACCTCGCACACGGTGGCCACCTTTCACACGGCTCGGCTGTCAATACTTCTGGTATTCTGTACCACGCCGTTGGTTACGACCTCGACAAGGAGACCGGTCGCGTTAATTACGACCAGATGGAGCAGCTTGCTATCGAGAACAAACCAAAGCTTATCATCGGTGGTGGCTCGGCATACAGCCGTGAGTGGGACTACAAACGCATGCGTGAGATTGCCGACAAGGTTGGCGCATTGCTCATGATTGACATGGCTCACCCAGCAGGTCTTATTGCTGCCGGACTTCTCGACAATCCGGTTAAGTACGCTCACATCGTAACATCTACCACTCACAAGACTCTCCGTGGTCCACGCGGTGGTATCATCCTTATGGGTAAGGACTTCGAGAATCCTTGGGGCCTCAAGACTCCTAAGGGCGTAACAAAGATGATGAGCCAGCTGCTTAACTCAGCCGTATTCCCCGGACAGCAGGGCGGACCGCTCGAGCATGTTATCGCTGCTAAGGCAGTAGCATTCGGCGAGGCTCTGAAGCCTGAATTCAAGGAGTGGGCCAAGCAGGTTCAGAAGAACGCAAAGGTTCTGGCAGACGAGCTTATTAAGCGTGGTTTCACCATCGTAAGCGGTGGCACCGACAACCACTCTATGCTTGTAGACCTGCGCGACAAGTATCCTGAACTTACAGGCAAGGTGGCTGAAAACGCTCTCGTAGCAGCCGACATCACCGTTAATAAGAATATGGTGCCATACGACACGCGCAGCGCTTTCCAGACTTCTGGTATACGCCTCGGCACACCTGCCATCACAACACGTGGTGCTAAGGAAGACCTCATGGTGCTCATTGCTGAACTCATCGAGGAAGTACTCAATGACCCCGAGAACGAGGAGGTAATCGCTCGTGTACGTGCTAAGGTGAACGAGACTATGAAGAACTATCCTATCTTCGCTTGGTAGAATAATTGGTAAAAATCTATAGTGCTGTCCTTTTGCCCAATGCAGAAGGGCAGCATTTCTCGTATAACGCAACTCACAACATCATGATCATACAATATATATTTGTATTTATAATACTAATTTTCGTTATTACCTACATTATACAGCGCATCATAAAGACATTCAAAGAAGCCAAAAACGGATGCTATGGATGCAAAGGATGTGCATTGAAAGGCAAAATAAAGGACAAAAAGATGAAGAACATAGGAAAATCAAAGAAATTTGAATGTTTTGAAGAAAAAGTCTGAAAAACATTTGGAGGTTACATAAATTATGCCTACCTTTGCACTCGCAATTAAGCAACAAGCCTATGGTACCTTGGCCGATCGGTTAGGTAACGGTCTGCAAAACCGTGTAGAGCAGTTCGACTCTGCTAGGTACCTCACAAGAAGACAGAACTTTTTCAAGTTCTGTCTTCTTTGTTTTTATACCCTCAAAAAAGAATGTTTGCATCTTTTAATTGACATATGGGGGCTCAGTGGAAAAATACTGGGGAGTTTTTTTAGTTTCATAGTATTTTGTATCTTTGCATTATGAACATGCTTGAACACTCACTCCTTTTGGAGGATTTTTTCAATTATGGAGCTATCTAATGCTCTTTTAGCTCAAACTATAGATTCCACCTTGTGATTGGTTTGGTTATCAATATAGTGAGATTCTACGCTCTCTGATGTGCGTATATTGTACAATAAAATGATTTTTATAGCTTTGCAAGCAAAATCCCACTAAACCTTATAGGTTGCGGATTTGAGGTTAACATATACAGGAGGAGGGTGTAAAGTCCAAACTCATACAATGCGGGCTGAACCAACGGTCACCGGCGCGTAGCGGAAAGGTAAAGTCCGCTTTTGTTTTACTCTTTCCATATCCTCCTATAGAAAGTTACTCATATATAAAAATATTGCTTGCAAAAGTTTTACCGGACAGCAATAATTGATAATACTTGACAAAGTATATTGATATATAAAAAAGCAGGAAATACGAGAGTGGAATTCTTAATCCACAATCAGCATTTCCTGCTTATTATATTTGTTTATGCTCCTATTCCTGTTATCCCTTCAACTTGATAGTAAGCTTTTCGAGCATATCCTTTGTCATCGAGTCGAGGTCGTATGCCGGGCACCAGTCCCACTCCTCACGAGCGCACGAGTCGTCCATACGGTCAGGCCAGCTCTCAGCGATGCTCTGCTTCAATGGGTCGACATTGTACTCCATTTCGAACTCCGGTTTATACTTCTTGATAGCCTGGAACACTGTCTCCGGTCCGAAGCTCAAAGAAGCGATGTTGAATGCGTTGCGATGTACAAGACGTGTCGGGTCAGCCTCCATAAGGTCGATAGCAGCCTTAAGAGTATCCGGCATGTAGATCATATCCATCAGTGTACCCTCCTTAATCGGGCAAACGAACTTCTCGCCACGAACTGCTGAATAATAAATATCAACAGCATAGTCGGTTGTACCACCACCCGGAGGTGTAACATATGAGATAACGCCAGGGAAGCGTACGGCACGTGTATCAACACCATACTTATTAAAGTAGTAGTCGCTCAAAAGCTCTGTAGTAACCTTTGACACACCGTATATAGTACGCGGACGCTGGATAGTGTCCTGCGGAGTCATCATCTTAGGTGTTGACAGACCGAACGAACCGATTGAACTCGGAGTGAATACAGCGCAGTTATGCTCGCGTGCAATTTCAAGAATGTTCCACAAGCCGTCGATACCTATCTTCCAAGCCAAACGTGGCTTAGACTCTGCCACAACAGACAGCAGAGCTGCAAGATTGTAAATGGTATCAATGTTGTACTTGCTTACAACATCCGAAATCATCTGTGGGTTTGTTACATCACATTCAGCCATAGGACCTGATTCGGCCAATTCGCCTGTAGGCTCAGCACCCTTAATGTAGCCAGCTACAACATTGCTGTTTCCGTAGATTGAACGTAATTTTTTTGTCAGTTCAGAACCTATCTGTCCTGTCGAACCGATAACCAAAATGTTCTTCATAATAGTTTTTATAATTTTTGAAGTTTGTTTTTATTGTTATAATTTTCTACTACTTATTACAATACATCCGTCACTTGTGGATTTAGGTGTTATTTGCGATGCAAAATAACAAAAAAAAAATGATATAAAAACCATATTTTCGAGAAATTTGTTTTTAATACATTTTTTATAAAAAATAACACTCAAACTACCCTCTATGTAAAAAATAATGAGTTATTTTGTAATCTTAGACGGGGAGCATTCCCCTGTGAGCTATAAGCACACTAAAAACCTTCTCATTAGGTTTCTAACATAACCAGATATAATAACATTTAAAAACTGACAAATCATGTACGGAAAAATCAAAGATCATCTCTGCACAGCACTGGAAAATCTCAAACAGGCAGGTCTCTACAAAGAGGAGCGTATTATCGAAAGCCCACAGCAGGCTGCCATTCAGGTGAAAGGCAAAGAGGTGCTCAACTTCTGCGCCAACAACTATCTTGGCTTGTCTAACCATCCACGCCTTATCGAGGGTGCCAAGAACATGATGGACCGCCGCGGTTTCGGTATGTCTTCTGTACGTTTCATCTGCGGAACACAGGACATTCACAAAGAGTTGGAGGCTGCAATTTCTGACTATTTCCAGACAGAAGACACAATCTTGTATGCTGCATGCTTCGACGCTAACGGTGGCTTGTTCGGCTCATTCCTGACCGATGAGGACGCAATCATCTCTGACGCACTCAACCACGCCTCTATCATCGACGGTGTACGTCTCTGCAAGGCTAAACGCTATCGCTATGCCAACGCCAACATGGAGGAACTCGAGAAGTGTCTGCAGGAAGCACAAGCACAGCGTTTCCGTATCATCTGCACAGACGGTGTATTCTCAATGGACGGCAATGTAGCTCCTATGGAGCAGATTTGCGACCTCGCTGAGAAGTACGACGCACTCGTAATGGTTGACGAAAGCCACTCTGCAGGTGTTGTAGGCGCTACCGGTCATGGCGTTAGCGAACTCTGCAAGACCTATGGTCGTGTTGACATCTACACTGGTACACTCGGCAAGGCATTTGGCGGTGCTCTCGGAGGCTTCACTACTGGCCGCAAGGAGATTATCGATATGCTGCGTCAGAGCAGCCGTCCATACCTGTTCTCTAACTCATTGGCTCCGTCTATCATCGGTGCAAGTCTCGAGGTATTCAAGATGCTCAAGGAGGACAATTCAATCCACGATCGTCTGGTAGAGAACGTCAACTACTTCCGCGACAAGATGATGGCTGCAGGCTTCGACATCAAGCCTACACAGAGCGCCATCTGCGCCGTTATGCTCTACGACGCACCTCTGTCACAGCGCTACGCCAACCTTCTGCTTGAGGAAGGCATCTACGTTACTGGTTTCTACTATCCGGTTGTTCCGAAGGGCGAGGCACGTATCCGCGTTCAGCTCTCAGCAGGCCACACACGCGAGCAGCTCGACAAGGCTATCGCAGCATTCATCAAGGTAGGCAAGGAACTTGGCGTAATCAAGTAAATCCAACTTAAGCTCTGAAAAAATTTAACGGGAATATCAGCATCTCGATTGCTGATATTCCCGTTTTTCGTATATACGCTACACAATCTAATGTTGCGCTAACTTATTCCACATAGCAACTTAATCGCGGCGGAAAATATCACGTGTATACACCTTGTCTTCTACATCATTCAAGCAATCGTCAAAGCGGTTGGCAATGATAGCCTTGCTTTTTGCCTTGAAGTCGTCAAGATTGTTAACCACCTTACTGCCGAAGAATGTAGTTCCGTCTTCAAGCGTAGGCTCGTAGATTATCACTTCAGCTCCCTTAGCCTTGATACGCTTCATGATGCCTTGAATTGCCGACTGGCGGAAATTGTCCGAGTTCGACTTCATAGTCAATCGATACACACCTATCACACAAGCATGCTCCTTACTTGCATCGAAGCTGTTATCTTCGGCATAACTATAATAGCCAGCCTTTTTAAGCACGGCATCAGCAATATAGTCCTTACGTGTACGGTTGCTCTCAACTATAGCCTCAATAAGGTTTTCAGGCACGTCCTGATAGTTGGCAAGAAGCTGCTTGGTGTCCTTAGGCAGACAATAGCCGCCATAACCGAATGATGGATTATTATAATGAGTGCCGATACGCGGGTCAAGTCCTACACCCTCAATAATAGCCTTGCTGTCCAGACCCTTCATCTCTGCATAGGTATCAAGCTCATTAAAGTAGCTTACACGCAACGCCAGATAAGTATTGGCAAACAGTTTCACAGCCTCTGCCTCTTTAGTACCCATAAACAAACAAGGTATACCCTTGTTGAATGTTGAATGATGAGCGTTGAGTGTTGAGTGTTCGCCTTCTTCACGATTACCGATAGCACCTTCTAAGAGTAAAGCGGCAAATGTCTTGGCAAACTCCTCTGCCTTTGGATTGCTGATAGCAGCAATAGCAACATTCTCTTCTTCCCAATCCTCATTCTGCTCATTAGGAAGCGGCTTTGGATAGCCCACTATGATACGTGAGGGATAGAGATTGTCGTAGAGCGCCTTGCTCTCACGAAGGAATTCGGGCGAGAACAGCAGATTGAAATGCTTGCCCTTGAGCGAAGGCGTAGTTTGGAATTTACGCGCATACTTCACATAGAGGCTGCGACAATAGCCTACAGGGATGGTCGACTTGATAACCATCACAGCATCTGGATTTGCCTCCAACACCAAGTCAATCACCTCTTCCACATGAGTCGTGTCAAAGTAATTCTTTACGGGGTCGTAGTTGGTAGGAGCAGCTATAACCACAAAATCTGCATCAGCATACGCAGCCTTGCCGTCAAGCGTAGCAACAAGGTTGAGCGGTTTCTCTGCCAAATACTTCTCTATATATTCATCTTGAATAGGTGAAACACGATTGTTAAGTTTTTTCACCTTTTCAGGTATTACGTCCACAGCCATCACATGATGATGTTGAGCAAGCAAAGTAGCAATGCTCAAGCCTACGTAGCCGGTTCCAGCCACAGCCACCTTTATATCTTTGAATTCACGCATACTTATTAAAATCTATATGTTGTTGTTTTTAGCATGTAAAGATATACATTTTCAACGAGACAGCCACAACATTTCATTTCTTTTTAAAAAACTTGTATCACCCGATGCCAATAATCCCATGAATAGCCTACGGAAGGTACGGTTAGATACTTCTTCAAAAAATTCTTGACATCCAGCATTTCGGCTTCTGCCTTTTCGAAATATATCATATTTTATTATTTTTGATGGTTAATATACATCACAAAAAGAAAAACATGCAATCTGTAGGAAAAAAGTTTGGAAGATTTCGATTTAAAGAGTATCTTCGCAAATATAAGGCATAAACAAGATAAAATAGGAGAAGGAGAGATATGACAGACAGCAGATTTAGGAGACTGCCAGTAGGCATTCAGTCGTTCAAAGTTATCAGAGAGGAAAACTATCTCTACGTTGACAAGAGCGACATCGTATGGAACATGGTCAACTTGGGAGATAAGTATAACTACTTGAGTCGCCCACGTCGATTCGGCAAGTCTGTGCTTGTCGATACGCTGGAGTCGTACCTTGAAGGAAGAAAAGACCTGTTCGAAGGACTGAAGATTATGCAACTGGAGAAAGACTGGAAGCAATATCCCGTCATACGTCTTGACATGAGCCGTGGAGGTGCCAACGAAGACACCCTGCGCTCTTACCTGAACCTGTGCTTTAAGGATTATGAGGAGAAATACAACATTACTCCTGATCCTACTGCCATGCTTGCCGACCGCTTTCATGCAATTATAGCCACTGCCTATAAGCAGACGGGACTAAGAGTAGCTGTCCTCATAGACGAATACGACTCTCCCCTGCAACATTCATGGAGAACTCCAGAACATGAGAAATGCACGGAGGTATACCGTGAAGTGTTTGCCATACTTAAAGCTGACGACGAGTACGAACATTTTATTTTCATCACTGGCATCACCAAGTTCACACAAATCTCTCTCTTCTCTGTCCTTAACAATCTGTCTAACATCAGCTTTATGCCAGAATATGCTGCAATCTGCGGCATCACGGAAGAGGAGATTAAAGAGAACTTTATGCCTGAACTCAAACAGATGAGCGAAGCAAACAACTGGTCGGTACAGGAGACTCACGACCGACTGAAAGCATATTACGACGGCTATCACTTCAGCGATGGTAATATGGTAGATATCTACAATCCATATAGTCTTGTCAATGCTTTAAAGCAACGCAAAATCAAAAATTACTGGGCTTCTTCCGGAGCAACATCACTACTCCCAAAGTTTATTGACAATGCTGAACTTCGTCTCAGCAAATTTGAGAATTGTTCTGTAATGCGCAACACTCTGGAACTGTCTGATGTATCAGGAGGCGGTGCCGAACTGTTCCTATATCAGTCGGGCTACCTTACTATAAAAGAAAGCGACGAGTTTGGTTATATCTTGGGATTCCCTAATGAGGAAGTCAAGCAAGCATTATACGAAACTGTGCTGCCGGCTCTTGCTATGCGCTCTGAAAACGAAATACAGTCGCTACAAGCTTGTCTTTACAGAGAATTGGGCACTGGTCAGATAGACGAAGCTATGAATTCATTAAAAGCCCTCATAGCCGACGTTCCATACAGCAACAAAAAGCTTGCATCTATGGATATGGAGGAGCGTTACCGTCTCATCATCAGTACCATCCTGAATGCCATTGGCTTGAATGTAGAGGTTGAAAAGATGATTTCAACTGGTAGAATAGACATGACGGTGAAGACCTCACGCTATATCTATGTCATAGAACTGAAATTACGTAACAACGGCGGTAAGGAAGCTGCAACCGAGCAAATCCTCAACCGCCAATACATGGAACCTTTCAAGGCTGACAAGCGCAAAGTAATTGGATTGGGCATTGAGCTTGACAAAGAAGGAAAGGGTCTCTTGGATTGGGAAAGAGTGGAATAAATGTAGAGGGTATGCATTCTATGTCTTGCTTAGAATGCACACCCTCCATTAAATAGTAAATTTATATTGTATAAAATCTGGGCTATGGAAGATATTGGGAATAGCAGGATGTACGCTTCGGAATATATAGCGTAAGTGAAGGAAAATATAGATACATAAAAAAAGGTCTCCAAAGTCGTTAGACCTTGAAGACCCAAAGTAAAGAAGGCAGCCACCTACTCTCCCGCATTGCATTGCAGTACCATCGGCGCAAGCGGGCTTAACTTCTCTGTTCGGAATGGGAAGAGGTGGGACACCGCCGCAATAACCGCCTAAATATTTTTCGCTACGCGAAAAACAATTACGAATTACGAGTGACGAATTACGAATTGTCTTAGCGCGCGTATAAGATAGACACGTTGATTAAGCAAAACTATTGTTAAATTGTACAACAACTGAAAGCACGACTACTGAAGAAGAAAGTCTCGGGCAATTAGTACTGCTCGGCTTTGACATCGCTGTCTTTACACCTGCAGCCTATCTACGTCGTCGTCTACAACGACCCTCAATGGAGTTCTCATCTTGCGGATGGCTTCGCACTTAGATGCTTTCAGCGCTTATCCTAACCAGACTCGGATACCCAGCGGTGCGCCTGGCGGCACAACTGGCAAACCGGAGGTCTGTCCATCACGGTCCTCTCGTACTAGTGACGGCACCACTCAAAACTCCTGCGCCCACGATAGATAGAGACCGAACTGTCTCACGACGTTCTGAACCCAGCTCGCG
>URQS01000025.1 GCA_900550035.1 uncultured Prevotella sp.
TCTGCGAGGTAATGATTTGAAAGCGTTTCTATTTCTCCAATCTGCGTTTTTCGCTATTCCTCGTCTATGCCACTTAATGCCAACAACAGCCACAACCACTTGAAACTCAAAATAAAAGCATCATTCTGCTATATTTTGCTTTTTTAGGCGTTATTTTTTCGTAAAAACATGCCGACAATATTGTTGATTCGGGATTTTATATACCTTGCTGTGTCTTTGTTGACATATACCTTTATAGGAAAAGTAAAGGCATAAATAAGGAATACTACTGGTTACTTTCCTAAACTTATCTCATAAATGGTAAAAAGAAACTATTTAGAAGTTGTGCCCGACACGGATTAGGGTATTGAGATATGAATAATAATAAGTTTTGGGGTATTCATATAAGAAGTAAACGCTATGTTGAGTAAGAATAAAAAGAATATTAAGATGAAGAATTGCTACTTATATATAATGATGTTGCTCCTTGCAAGTTGTTCAGAACTACGTGCGAGCGACAGTCCTGAAGCAAAGACTCTCCTCGGAATTATTACTGTTGACCAAGGCGACACAATATCGGGGATGAATTTGATGAAAGAGGCAGCAGATCAAGGTCGTTCCTTGGCTGAACTGCTGATAACCATACCTGATTAGAAAGGCAGACTGAGAGCAGATGCGACAAAACTTGCCATAATTGCTCATCGTGTACCTCTCGCCAATCTGATTCTTGGTGACCTCTATTATGAGCCTGATGAGAATGGCAAATCAAACAAGCAACTTGCTGTGGAATATTATATGAAAGCAGAAGAACATGCTGTATTGGAACGCCATGGTGCTGAAAGAGTGCTCGACTATTACAGAAATGGAGGGAATGTCCAACTTACAGAAAATGATATCAAACGATTGGAACTGATTGTACAACCTAAAGTGTAGAAACGTAATGAAAACAATAACACAAGTATTTCTGACTTTTGGAAGAAACACATTGGTACGCCAGATTGTGACTCAAAGGTGAAACTTGCTTGTAAGAAAGCGAGTTGTGCAATTGACAAAAAGACATCTGAGCTTCATCATGCAGAGATGGGTACTACCATGGTCATGGCGAGTATTGAGAACGATGTGGCAACCATTGCACATATCATATAATAAACATTAAATTCAACTGATATGAAAACAATAAAGAATACAAATTCGTTTTATGTTCTTGGAGTAAAATTTGAGAATGTACAAGAGGCTATTGAATATGCCATTAATGAAAGTGACAAAAATGGTGTCTATGTAGGAGAAGACGCTAAGCGATATCCTTGTTTCGACTCGGAAGACTATGCGTCAGAAGACCGGTTCTTTTGGAATATAGTGTTTGCAAGATCAAAAGAGGAATTGAATAGAAAACTTGTAGAGCTGAAGAGTGTCTCGCCTCAAACCAACCACAACAAGTTTTCGGAGGCATTGGCTCCAATGGTTTATTGGGAAGGTGACAGCATTTATGATGTGATTGCTACTGAAGACATAGAGTAATACCATGGTAGTATATGTCATACATTGGCCTCTTTATTATCATTAATCATAAAGAAGGGAAAATGAAAATAAGATATACAACAATAAGCAAGACTGGCAGAAGGCATAACAATGAGGATGCCTTCAAGTTCATAAATTACCAAATACAGACGACCTGTTTGATATACAATTATATTTCGACCGCAACAGACTTATATGGAAGTATGCGAAGAAGGATCAAAAGACCGGCAAATTGATAGCAATAAGCGAAGAGCCTGCGTTGGCCCTTTTGCTGGATGGTTAGAATTCAAGATTCCGTGAAATATTGCCGTGATAGAATGGTTGTTTATTCTCGCTCTATAACATAAAAAGTATAACTTATACAAGTGAAAATTATGATAGGAAGTATTATAGGAGACATTGTGGGAAGCATATATGAGTTCCACAATATAAAGACGAAGGAATTCCCTTTGTTTTCAGACCGGTCTGACTATACAGATGACAGCATTTTGTCGATAGCTACTGCAAAGTGGATTCTTGAAGGTGCAAGTAAGAGTGATAGCGGTAGGTATTATTATAGATATGGGACAAACTATCCACATCCATTGGGTGGATATGGCAGCGGTTTTCAGAAATGGCTTTGGCAAGCTGAAAATGGAGATTTTGAACCATATGTAAGTTGCGGTAACGGTTGTGCAATGCGTGTTGGACCTGTTGGATGGGCTTTTGATACCATAGAAGATATTCTTGTGTATGCAAAATGTTCGGCAGAGTGTACCCACAATCATCCAGAAGGAATTAAAGGTGCACAGGCTACGGCACTTTGCGTGCTTATGGGCAGGAAAGGGCTAAGCAAGGAAGAAATAAGGAGTGAAATATCAGCCCGTTTTGGCTACGACCTAAACTTTACTTGTGACGAAATTCGTAACACGTATAAATGGGGAGGTACTTGTCAGGATACAGTGCCACAGTCTATTGTTGCATTCCTCGATGGAAAAAACTTTGAAGATTGCATACGTAACGCTGTAAGTATAGGTGGCGATAGTGATACCATTGCCTGTATTACTGGCTCTATTGCTGAGGCTTATTTTGGAGTACCCGAAGAACTCTATGTAGAAGCTTTAAATCGCTTAACTCCACATTTTAAGAATGTTGTTACAGTGTTTGAGGAAAAATTCGGCAATAACATTTTGTAACAGCTATAATAGTCGTATATATAAAACAAGAAAAGAGGAATGAAAGATATATTTACGCCAAACAATATAGAGTCTCTTGAAGACAATGAGGTCTTCAATCTGCAACGCTTCTTGGATGCGCAGTCGCACTACTACGAGCAAGCTTTACGAGAAGTGCAAGACGGATTGAAGCGTTCTCACTGGATATGGTTTATTTTCCCGCAGCTTGCTATACTTGGACATAGCTATAATGCTAAATATTATGGTATCAGTGGATATGATGAGGCTGAGGCATATCTGAAACATCCTGTATTGGGCGAACGTTTGAGAACCATTACCAAAGCTCTGTTAGTACATACAGATATGGATGTGGTTGACATATTTGGAGGACTTGACGCAATGAAGGTATGTTCTTGCATGACCCTATTTGATGCAGTATCACCGAATGATGTATTTCAGAAAGTCCTTGATGGTTTCTATAAAGGACAATATGATTTGAAGACGTTGAACTATATGTAGAGAAGATATGAAAATAAAACTATTATATCTCGTTGTAGCAATTATAGCTATATCGGCTTGCTTTGATTCTATATCATCCAAGCATCCATTGCATTTCTGGTTGCCAGAAGAGACCACATTAAACGAGGATATGAAAGAATGTATTGCTGGTATAGAGGCTTACCGTAAAGGTGAAAGGCGTTTCTTTCCAGACAATGATGTGATATGAGAGTTTTTGAATATTTAAAGATAACGAAATAAGAAAAAAAATGGATGAATATAAAATAAGTTTTCTTATCCGGATAAGAAGGTGGCATTAAGAGCTGCTGAGGCTATGGGTAAGAAGCATGGTGTGCATTTCTCTGTATACAAATGTGCATGGTGCGACGGATGGCATATAATAAGTAACTGTTTAAAACTAACTTTATAAATATGACAAAATTAAAAATTATTCTAGTGTTATGGGCTTTTGCCTCTATTCTTGCTTGCAAGAATGAACGAGTTGACATGGCGGGATACATGAAAGAACGCGACTCGTTGATTATAGAGAATCAGGCAAACAAAGCAGAACAGGCAGAACTTAACAGTATCATTTCTACTGTGTCTGCTGGATTAGACAGCATCGCAATACAAGAAGGTATCTTGTATTCGGGAAAGACACGTGACGGTGTGGCTCTTAATCGTAGTCAAATTATTGCCAACATAAATAGTATGGCGGAGATATTAAAGCGTCAACGCGAGAAGATACAATCTCTGCAGGATTCGCTTGCAATGCGCTCAGCTAATCCTAACAAGTCGTCACAAAGCATTGAGAAATTACAAAATGTTATAGCCTTCCTTAACAAGCAACTTGCGGAAAAAGACAATGAAATTCAGTCACTTCGTCGTGATGTTAATTCTAAAAATAAAGACATTAACCAGCTTCGTACATCGTTGTCGGATATGCGAAATAGAGCCGAGAAAGCTGAAAACCGCACTCAAGTTGTAACACAGGCTTTAGCCAAGCAGGATGAAATCATTAACGAGTGTTATATAAAGATTGGTACCAAAAAACAACTTGTCGCTTCTGGATTGTTGAAAGGTGGTTTCTTGCAGAAAAAGAAAGTCAATTATGAGGATGTGGACAAGAGCAAGTTTAATGCTGTTGACATTCGTAAGTTCCGTGAGGTTACCTTGAAATCGAACAATCCGAAGATTCTGACACCACAACCAAGCAATAGCTCTTTCCATTTTGAAGAGAATGGAGATGGTACTTGTACGCTTGTCATAACCAATCCTACTCAATTTTGGAGCGTGAGCAATTTCCTTATTATACAACTCTAAAACTTTAAAACTATGATCAAAAAAATGATTCTTTCTGTACTTCTTTGTACAGTATGTGTGGTTACAATGGCGCAAAGCCAAACCGTTACCCATGTCGTTCAGCGTGGCGAAACTATCGAAAGCATTGCTAAGTATTATAATGTGAGTGTCGAAGATATCAATAAGGCTAATCCTAATGCTGATGGTATCGTATATGTGGGAATGAAACTGAATATACCTGCAATTTCAAAGATTCAAACGGTTTCAACCAATGAACATCAAGGCGGAATAACGTACCCCAAAGAAAATAACAAAGAACATCATTCTAATGGTAAGGTTTACCAAGAACATAAGTACGATCGTGTAAAAAACAAAGATGAAAAAGTCGGCAAATTTGAATTTGCTGGTGAATTGGGCTTTGGCTTTATAAAGGGAGCTGACAATTTTATGTATGAAGCTACAATTGGAGCAAACTATCACCTTCCATATAATTTATATGTTGGTGCACGTATAGGATATAATAGTGCAAATTACATAGGCTTAATTGAGATTGACGGTCAGAATATTAATGCAAAGCAATATTATCACCTTCTTGAAATCCCTATAGAATTCGGTTATTCGCTAAAGAATGAAAGTGAGACCTTGGGATTAATTCCTTTTATTGGTTTCAATACAAATATAGGCTTGTCAGGCAAGTATAAGCAGAGGACACTTGGAACAGGCGGGAAAGAAGAGTCACAAAAGATTAAAATAGGCGGAAAAGTAGGTATTGGAACAAGAGTTGGTGTACGTGTATACCTTTGGGGATTTGATATAACAGGCTCATACCAAATACCATTGAATGATAAACAAAAAGGATGGTTTGGAAAAGAAGCTTTCCCGGAAATCACTTTAGCTTGGGGATTCTAATATGAAAAGTATATATGCTGTTATATGTTTATTGGGATTCTGCCTTGGCTTGAATGCCCAAGATGCCATCATTTATCGTGATGGTCGTGTGAAGTCTGTCAAAATCATTCAGACTAATAATGACAAAATTCTTTTCAAAGAGTCTGGCAACAAGAATGCCTCTGAGGAATATGTTGAGAACACGAAGGTGTTCATGCTGAAGTTCAAAACTCGTGGAAATGTAGTGTTCAATGCCAATGGCGAACGCATACTTGCTACTTCAGAACCAACACAAATTCCAAAAGATGCTATCGTTGTCTATTATAAGGACGGAAGAGAAGTTCCTGCTTATAATCTGACGATGGACGCAAATACCGTATCGTTCAAAGCAAGCAAGAAAGGCAAGGACAGACCGATATTCTCGCCAAAGGCTGAAGTGTTTATGATTCGTTACCCAGATGGAACACGTGATATTCTGACTGACCTCATGGCTGAAGAACAACGTGAACGTGAGCGTAAAGCAGAAGAAGAGAGATTAAGAACGCAGCGAGAGGCTGAAGAAGCAGAGGCAGCTCGGAAAAAGGCTGAAGAGGAAAACATGGCAAATGCCAAGAATCCAAAGAAGGCTACGATAATCACTCAAAAGGGAGTACGCATGAAAGTCTGGATATGTGAAGATACTGCTACTATAGTATCGTATAAGAAAGTGAATTCAGCCAAGGCACCCATCTTTAATATGAGTAAAGCAAAGATTAAGAACATCATATACTAATAATTATGAAACGATTCTTTGTGATAATACTATTAAGCTTGTTTACCATCACTTATATATGTGGACAAGAAATAAAGAAACATGTTATTCAGCGTGGAGAAACCTTGGAATCTATAGCAAAAAACTATAATATTTCACCAACAGAACTACGCAATGCCAACAATGACATGGAAATATTCTATACAGGGTTAGAGATAAATATTCCTATCAAGAAGCCTACTGTGGTGTCAAATAGAACAGAACTATCTCCTAATTCTGATGAACAATTTCTAAAAACATTGACTGCATATATGAACGACTGTGAAATTGCAGATAAATTGTTTGAGGCACGTAACTATTCTAAAGCCCAGAAACAATACCAACAGATTATTAGGAAGTATAATGGTGTATTGTCATGCGAGGAAGCACTTTATGGGAATGCTCTATGCTCTTACAATCGCGAAAAGTGGAAATCAGCTATAAAGGATTTATCAATCGTTGTCAATAATGAAGACTGTTCACAAGAGCAACGAAATCATTGCAAAAAGTTACTGGTAAAAGCTCAATCGTACAGAGACCAGCAATTAGAAAACCGTAGTAACCTTTGGGGTGGTCTTTTTATGACAGCGGCTACTGTAGGAGTGGCATACATGAATGCAAAGTCTGGCTCAAAGCCTACATCTGGAACTTTGAATTCAAATACGAGTACCATTAGTGATAGTAATGATTCGTCAACAGACAACGGGGGTTCAAGTGAACAAACATTCAAGAAATCATCCAAAGTATGTAGAAGATGTAATGGTGGTGGCAAATGTTTTTCGTGTCACGGAAAAGGTATCAGAACAGACAATCACTTTGGTACTGGCGTTGACCCCACACACGATTGTGGCGTATGTGGAGGTGACGGCAAATGTCCCTCTTGCAATGGAACAGGGAAGCAAAGCTAATTGTTTTGAAATACTGTATGTTTGGCAAATAGACTATTAATGTTATTGAAAATTTTAAAATATGAAAGTAATAAAGAATTTTATATCGATGACAATATTACTAATATTTAGTATATTGACTACAACATTTGTTTCTTGTAGTAGTGACACAAATGAAGAAGGTGGAACTGCAGAATTCATAAATGAACTAAAAGCTAACAAATGGATAAGCAGAGATGCGTCATATGGTATTGGTAAAAACGACCATGCTTGGGTTGACATAGAAAGTACTTGTCTCTATTTCACATCTAACTCTGACGGTGTAGTTTATTGGATACAAAAAGATTATGATACAGATTTGGGGAATTCTATACATAATGATTACGATGATTTTACCTATTCTATTACAGGAAAAAAAATCACAATCCAGACCCCAAACAGCACTTCAGAATTGTTCTATGCAAAAGATTACCTAACATATAATGGTGGTATTTACGAAAAATATGCAATGGATAGTGGTGACTATGACTTGCTTCGTGAAATTTCGCCTAAATCTGGAAATTGTGGTAACAATTTGAGATACACCTATACTCCCAAAACAAGAACACTAAAAATTTATGGAGAAGGAAATATGGATGATTATTCATCTTCAAACCAACCTTGGCATGATTTCTATATAGAAAGTGTAATAGTTGAGGATGGATGTACTTTTATTGGCAAAAATGCATTCTCAGACAAGTTGGAAGTAGGAACAATCGAACTTCCCAATTCTCTTATTGAAATAGGTGGAAAAGCTTTCTCAGGAACCACTATTACGAAGATTTCAATACCTGATAACGTTACGGTTATAGGAACTGATGCATTCTACAATTGCAAATATCTCCAAACGGTTTATCTTAGCAAAAATCTTGAACGTATTGGAGACGGAGCTTTTGCAGGGTGTGCTATTAAATACCAAAACATCACGCTTCCAGATAATGTAGAAGAGATAGGCAATTACGCATTCAGTGGTTGGCAAGCAGGAACCCTTACCCTCAATGATAAACTTAAGACTATCGGAAATGGGGTTTTTACTGGGGTGAAAGGTACTCTGACTATTCCTAATTCGGTAGAAAGTATTGGAGCAGTAGCTTTTGATGGACCATTCTCTAAAGTTATAATTGGTACAGGACTCAAGACACTGAGTAGTGGAGCATTTGGTGGTTCTCTTTCTTCTGGTAGTATGTATGTTAACCTTGGTGTGCCGTTGGATATTGACGGTGAGGTTATGGCAAGTGACAATCAGCATAAATGGACATTATACGTTCCTAAAGGTTCTAAA
The DNA here is from genome assembly GCA_900550035.1 of uncultured Prevotella sp. GTDB lineage: Bacteria > Bacteroidota > Bacteroidia > Bacteroidales > Bacteroidaceae > Prevotella. The sequence continues at coordinate 8,338 of URQS01000025.1, forward strand.
AATGCCTATCAAGCTAACCAATATTGGAAAGGTTTCAGATCTATAGTTGAAGACGCAAATCTTGTGTCAGGCAATGGTAATCCTGAAGATGGTAATGGCAATGATAATAATGAAAATCAAGTGGGTAAAGATGAAAAAGAACAAAATGCTATAGATGCAAAAGACAATAGACGTGGAAATATATCGAGCCATTTTTCAGGAAACGGCACGAAGACATCTCCTTATTTAATAAGGAACGCTGCTGATTTAAGACTCTTGTCTGATAAGTGCAGGGAAGGGAATACTTACAAAGATGAGTATTTTAAGCTAGTATCTGATATTGTTATAAATAGTAATGTAACAAATTCTCGAGGTGAATGTAATTCGTCAGATAATTTTGAACGTTGGATACCTATCGGCTGTTTTAAAGAATCACCATTCTGTGGTACTTTTGATGGAAATGGGCATACCATCAAGGGTGTATTCGTTAATAGGAAAGTTCGTGGTGCAGCAGGTCTATTTGGATATTTTGCAGGGAATATTAATAATCTTACAATAAAAGATTCCTATATAGAAAACATTGGATATACCGCAGGATTTGCAGGGAAGGCTTTTTATTTCAACAAATACAAACCTCAAATTGAAACTTGTGTAAATTATGCCGTTATAAAAGGAACTGATGGATATACTGGAGGGCTTGTTGGTAGTGGAAACTATTGTAAGATTTTTAAATCAAAAAATTATGGAAATATAAGCACAGATTATTTCGCAGGTGGTATAGCTGGATTTATATACGAAGGAGGTGCCACAATCCAAGACTGTGTTAACTATGGAAATATAATAGGAAACAGAACCAAAAATAAGCCATGTATAGGAGGCATCGTGGCGGTATTGGGCTCAAGCACCAGTGCTAGTTACATCTATAACAGTATCAATAAAGGTAATGTTAGTGGCAATGATACTTATGAGCATAATGTATCAGGTATAACCTGCCTATTTTACAAGGGAAAGATTTCTAATTGTGTAAATACTGGAAATATTTTATATGATGGAAATAAAGGATGTTCTATTATCTCAAACAAAAAGGAAGGGGTATATTCTGATACCTTCTATCTTGAAACTACAGGAAAAGGTATTGGAACATCTATGACTGAAAAGCAAATGAAAGCTTCTTCATTCATTGAAAAGCTTAATGCAAACTCGAAAATACTGAACTGCTCTTCATGGATTGTCGATAATGATGGTTTTCCTACATTAAAATAATTAAAAATGAGTTCAATTGAAAAAAAGTCGTTTTGTGAAAATATTCTGTTGATTGTCAGTAAGTTATAAATACTAAAAGATATGATTCGGGACTTTTTGAAGTGACTCAAAACCTGTGGATTCGTTTTGTGGAGAATACGATAAGAAGAACAAGAGCGACAGCCAAAAATTTATTCGGCTGCCGCTCTATTTTTTTTTGACTAGCATGTGTGTTGTCTAATGGGTGCAAGTCCCTAACGAGCCCTAGTAGTGGGAATCGTCTAGCCAGAGAGACAAGGGTGTCCGTGGTGACGCGGAATCTGAAAGAAGTCAGCGGCCTTCAATGTCATTGATATCTCCGATAGTAATCGGTTTATGGGAATAGTCTGTGACTGTGGTTCTAAAGAAAGGATTTTCTTCACAGCACATGGTTTTTCTGCTTCTGCTAATTTGTGCCATAACGCTAGCGATTGTTCTTCGATTGTTTAACGGAGGATGAACGGAGGATAATCGAGAATCTATTGAGAATCGAACGAGAAGTTTTCGAGAAGTGAAATTATATACAATTAGTCTTGCTTATTCGCTGCTACCGAATAAAAACACCGTATTTTATTTTGTGCCACCGAATAAAAATCATATATTGTAACATACGAGGATGAGGGAGTGAAGGAGCGAGATGGGTTGAAAATAGAGATTGTGCCTGTTTGGAAATGGGTGCTAAATGGTGAGAAACTGAGAAACAATTAAAATAAACATCTGTTCTTGCACCGCCTAAGTACCGCTCAAGTATATACAATATAAATGCTCAAGTATATATAATATAAATGCCCAAGTATATTGATATTACTTTGTCGGGCATATTGTTTGGGCTGGTGTGGATGCTTTAATTGTGTTGTATGCTTGCTCTAAATCAATTAAAACGTAGAAAAATGAATGTTTTTGATTGATTGTTTGCGCAAACAGCGAAATCTTCATACCTTTGCATCGTCAAAAGGTTAATAGATTGTTTAGGTTAGTAGTAATAGATTTAGGTTTTTAGTTATTAGGTTTAAGGTAAATTGAACGATTGTTTAACAGGTAACTATGAGGGCTCGTGAGAATCTTCATTAATTACGAAATTTTTTTTAGTTAAACATAATGCTGCGGCACAACTCGTTGAGAGCTGTGCCGCAGTAGTTTTATATATCTGGCAATAAGTTGTATTATAGCTTCTTTAGGCTATGCTTGAACGTTGATGTTTGATTTTTTATCGAGTCTTTAATCCGACAGCTATCAGAAAACCATTTGACTATTGTTGATTGTCGGTATTTTTGTTGTAACTTTGTCATTAGTATAAAATAAAGCAAACTATTAGGTTATGACGAAGAAGGAACTATATACGCGTGTACTCTCTTATTTTCGCGAACTTCATCCCGAGGTGACCACCGAGCTTGAGTTTGGTTCGGTGTTTCAGTTGCTTGTGGCTGTGGTGCTCAGTGCACAGTGTACTGACAAGCGTGTCAATCAGGTTACGCCCGAATTGTTTGCGCATTATCCTGATGCACAGGCTATGGCTGAGGCTGATGAGTCTGAGATATATGAATATGTAAAGAGCGTGAGTTATCCCAATACCAAGGCGCGCCACCTTGTAGAACTCGCACGTATGCTTGTCAGCGAATATGGAGGTGAGGTGCCAAATGACTTTGATGCGTTGCTGCGCTTGCCGGGGGTGGGACGCAAGACTGCCAATGTGATGCAGGCTGTAGCTTTCGGTCAGTCGGCAATGCCTGTGGATACGCATGTATATAGGGTAAGTCATCGTTTGGGACTGGTGCCAAGTACTGCCGATACTCCGCTGAAGGTAGAGAAGATGCTGGTAAAGCATATTCCAGCCGAAGACTTGGCACGTGCTCATCATTGGCTGTTGCTGCACGGACGCTATGTGTGCACATCGCGCAAGCCACATTGTGACAAATGTGAGCTGAGCGACATCTGTCCTAAAAAGATAGAGAACTCGAAACTGCAATAATCCTAATACACTACCTAACCTATGAACACTCAGATGTATCCGTTTCTGCGCATTGCCATAGTGCTGGTTGCCGGCATTATGGTTGGTGACATGCTGTATGGGCATGTGCCGGTGATAGTGGTGTTTGGAGTGCTTGCAGTATTGGTGTGCGCTACTATTGTGGCGTATAAGAGGTCGAACTGTAAGAAGTTGACTACATTGCTGCTTATGCTCGATGTGTTTGTGTTGGGTATATGGAATGTCGGTAGGATGGAGCAGCGCTTGGACGTGCCTCTCAATGGACAGACGGAGATGTATGACGCTGTTGTTGCGGAACGGCCCGTTGTTGGGCAGCGTACTATAAGGTGTGTGCTGGCTGTGGCTGAAGGGCGACTTGCCGGACAACGTATAAGTGCTTTCTTTCAAAAGGATAGTGCCATTGGCGATGTGCAGCGGCTGGCTGTGGGCGATGGTGTGCGGGTTGTGTCGCGGCTGAAGCCCATAACCAATAGTCGGCGACTGCAGAACGGTCACTTCGACTATGTGCGTTATCAGCATATACATGGGGTTGTAGCGCGTACATATATTAATAAAGACAGTTGGAAGAGAAACAGAGTGAGTATGCGCAGGCTTGGCGTAATGCAGCGCGTGCTTATAGGGATGCGTTCGGCTCGTGACAGGTTGCTGTCGCATAATGAGAAGCATAATATGTCGGAGTCGGCTTATGCTGTAGTTGCGGCAATGACAATGGGCGATCGCAGTGGGCTGACGCGAGAATTGCGCCAATCGTATGCTGCTTCGGGTGCATCGCATGTGCTTGCCCTTTCTGGTTTACATCTTGGTGTGATATACGGTTTGCTCTCGCTGATATTTGTTCATCGGCGCATGCGTGTGTTGGGACAGGTGCTTGCCATGGTAGCAATTTGGGCTTACGCTGCTCTTGTCGGTATGCCGCCGAGTGTGTTACGTTCGGCAACAATGCTCACTATTTTTGCATTCGTTGTTTTGACGGGTCGCCGACAGGTGTCGCTTAATACACTTGCCTTTGCTGCTGTGGTGCAGTTGGTGGTCAGTCCGTTGAGTCTTTGGGATGTCGGATTCCAGATGTCGTTTCTTGCTGTGCTTGGCATCGTGATGCTCAATATGCGATTGGGCAATTTGGCAACTCCCGTATGGCTCAGTCGCTGGCGCGTGATAGGGTGGGGGTGGTCGCTTGTAAAGGTATCGTTGGCGGCACAGTTGGCAGTGGCTCCATTATCGATGTACTACTTCGGTACATTTCCGTGTTATTTTCTGCTGACCAATCTTGTTGCTATACCGTTGGCTACGATAATTGTATATACATCCATAGTGATGTATGCCTTAGGTTTTTGGGTATGGATGCAAGGTGTGGTGGCAACATTTGTGGGATGGATGGCAACGCTTATGAACACGTCGCTTGGATTTATAGCCTCCCTGCCAGGCGCTTGTATGTATGGTATACATATTAACGCGAGGCAGGTGTGGCTGATGTATGCGCTACTGCTGGTAGCGTATTTGATGTCGTTTTATATAGAACGCAGGAACATTACTACTGCATCACGGTCGGCTTTGGACAAATTGTAGAACTTCAAGGCTGAGCTGTATGCATGAGAGTTCTTTGAGTAGGCATGCCACATGATTGCTTCTACCTCATTGCGTGCACGACAGTCGTGCATACGCTCTGTACCCGAACCATTGACACCTGCAAGTCCGCGACCCCACAATGGTGTAGTGCGACACCATGAACCATGAATGTCGTTGATCATATAGAGCTTGTGCTGCATCATGTCCGAGTAAGGATAGATGGTCTGGTTGGCATAGCGTGGCAACTTCTTGTCGGCAATCATATTTGGAGTCCAGTAGTTGTCGGAGCCTGTCTTCCATGACGGGCGGTGGCAACTGACGCAACCAATCTCATTAAACACCTTTTTGCCCTGCTGAACACGAGCATCGTTGAGGTTGCGTGCACGAGGGATGGCCAAGCCACGATGCCATACCATGAAGTCGTAGAACTTGTCGGCCGACATCTCTGGCTTAAAGTTGTGCCATTCGTTGTCAAACTGGTTGGTGCCAGGCTTAAGCAGATTCTCAACCTTTGTAGCTATCTCGTCGTCGGTATCAGCCCAGAACGGCGATGTCGGGTCTTTCTTTATCTTCTCAATCACCTCCTTGTCGGCTGCCATTGCTGCAGCCCAAGCATCTGTAGTGTAAAGCTTCGGACGGTCGGGACGTGTAACGTTAGTGATATTCCATATAGCGTTAGCACCAGGTCCGTCCTGAAGTGTGGCACGTGTCAAGGCATATGTGAAACGCTTAATCATCTTCTTGCCTTCCTGACCATCGGCATACTTGCCTGTACCTGTTGTTGCTGTATACCATGCGCCGGCGGCAAAGTCATTGGTATTGGTATCCCAGAATTTAGGGTTTACGTATTCGCTAACATCAGATACTTTTGCAGTGTTCTTGTAGTAGTTGGCTGTTGAGGCATACTGAGCCTTGAGGTCGTCCTCGGTAATGGCATCGAGCAAGCCCGTACCAATCACGCCGATAGTTGACTCCACACGAACTGCCACAGCCTTGTTGCCAGTGTCGTAAGGATTCGGAGTTGTGCGGAAGGCAGAACGCGGTATGGAAATCTCAGGATAGATGAGGTCATACGGTTCGCCGTCAGGGAACTTCATCGGCAGTCCGCTCTCCATGGCTGTGACGTGGTGCCACTGCATCTTTATCTGGCTCTCGTCAATAGGAGCCTTGAAAGGCTCCGTAGCTTGTGTCTGTGGCATGCCAGTCACTTCACCCACAAAACCACCATCGTTGCTGTTGGCTCCATCAGTAGGATGATAAACAGCAAGCAGATAACCATTGCCGTTGCCATACTGTGTTGTGAACGAATCCATACGTCTGCCATGCCCGTAGTTAGGATGGCAGTCGAGACATGAACGGCGTACTGAAGCAGGACCAAGACCTCCAAAGCCTGATGATGCAGATGTAAACTGACGCTCAAAGAACTTCTCACCAGCATTAAAGTTGTCGATAAGTCCTTGCTCGTTTACTGCAGGAGCCTCGTCTTCATAACAACCTGATGCTACATTGTCGGTTGTGCCAAGCTCGCCGCCTGGATACCATTCCTCCTTAGAGAAATTGCCTACTGCCTGACCTACATACTTAGCGTCAGACTCGATAGGGTCTTCGCCATTTCCGCCAGGTGTAGGATCATCGTCAGAACATGATACCATTGAAAGCGATAAGCACATAGCCAGCGATCCGAAGAGGTAAATTTTCTTATTCATAATGTATTTAGATAATTTTGTTGTTCAAACGTAATAGGTGGGTATGACATTACCTGCCATACCCACGTAAGTATTTAATACTGATATGTGTTAGATAGCGTCCTGCAAGTTAATCCAAGTACCGGCTTTGTTAATCTCCTCGTCGAGAGCAGATACTGCGTCGATGCAATCCTTAACGCGCTGTGCACCCGGCTCCTCAACAAACGATTTGCCGCTGTTCTTGGCTGTTTCAAGAGCCTGGATGGCAGCATTGAGGGCATTGACAAGGTTATCATAGCCTGAGTAGTTCATCTTCTTCAGAAGGCTCAACATAGAATTCTCTACAGGTGTTGTGGCTTTGATGTCGCGTGTGCCATAGAGAGAGTTCTTGATTGAATAGATGTTGTCCTGATAGTCGATGAACGAACGGTGGCTGTAGGGTGACTCGATATAGTCGATAGACTCCTTCTCGCCATCCTCTGTTGTGCCACCTTTACCGGTAGCAACACGATAAGCCTGACCCAACTTCTGGTCGGCTACCTCAGCACAGATGTTTGAGCAACCGCCTACGAAGATCTGATTCATAGTGCCCTGCCATGAGGTATAGCCTGTTGTAGACGACGGAGAAAGCAAGTTCTGACCAAAGCACATTGTGCCGTTTGATGCAAGACCGTTGTAGCGGAGTGTGCTGAACACGTAGCTACCCTCACCGCTGAGGATTGCCTTTGTCTCGTTGCTTGCTGCGCTACCCATCCATGTGAACTCAAGAAGAGCTGTGATGTTGCGAACGTCAGCAGCCACGGCCTGAAGGAAGGCAAGCTCGTCTATACCCCTTACTGATGTCACGCCCTCGTCGGTATCATTAGCCTTGAGAGCCTCAACAGTACGATGTGCACCATTGCGGAAGAGCACGAACTCCATACCATGGAAACCAAGTACCGACTGGAACTCTGTGTTGTGCTCAGAAACAAACTTGGCAGGGTTCTCGCTCTTGAAACCTGCGATAAGGGTCTCGTTCTTGAGCGCCTTCTCAAGCTCGTCACGGTCGAGTGGCCATGAGTCGATATGTGGGTCAAGCTGGTTGTCTGTTGCCGAACCGAAGAGGAATGCCTCGCTGCGCTCCCACTCACGACGTGTGTCCTTGAATGCTTCACATGCTGCATTAATCTGCTCCTGTGTCATAGTGCCAGCCTCGGCAGCCTTGTATAGAGTCTGTGCAGCGCTGTATAGAGTGCGTGCGTTGGCTGCGAGAGCCTGGTATGTGGGGTAGACAACGTTCTGCACGTAGTTCTTTGCAACCTTCTGCATCTCCTTATCGGAGTTGCTCACTGATGTTGTGGCTTGACCTACCTCGGGAAGGTTGAATTCTTCATCGCCACCATTGTCGCTGCTACAAGCTGTAAATCCGATTGTCATGGCTCCAAGCAGGAACGCCATCACGAAATTCTGAATCTTTTTCATCGTTTTTTACTATTATATTATTTGATTGGTTTATTTGTTTTCGTCCGTAATAGAATATCTTTTGCGGATGTGTGTCAATTGATGCGGGCCCTCGTTTCATACGGTGCGAGCCTTCGTATCGTTTGGCGCGAGCCCTCGTATCAATTGTCATGTGTCGCCCGGAGGACTTGTCTGTTATAGAAATTGTCCTTGATAAGCCACGCCGATGTTAATAGCAGGCTCGTCGTTGTATTGCGATTTGAACTTGCGGTAGCTGTATTCAGCCTTTACACAAATCTGTGGTAACGGAAAATAGTTGATGCCACCGGCGAAAATCTTCTTGCTCGTATATTCTTTTGAACTGCCAATGCATGAGTTGTAATATTCAAAATGTCCGAATACATATAGTTTCTGTCTGTCGGCACGCAGTTTGGCAATCTGTGAGAAGATGTCGTAGCCAATCTCAATGCTTGTGGCTATTGCATGTGAGCCAAATACCTGATTGCTCTCGTATGGCTTCACGTACTGTGTGCCAGGCTTGCGTATTGCGCTTATGGTTTTAGCATCGCTCACATATCCATAGTCGGCATTGCCACGTGCCACCCAATTGTGGGCATTGTAGGTGAAGTCGACGGCTCCCAGATAGATGTTGCCTTTTATGTTCTTGTTGTTGCCTGTCTCCATATCGTGAGGTACGGCGTTGTGCATAGACTGTCCGTAGTAGCCGCTAATGCCAAGTCGTAAGCCTGGTATGGTATAGTTGTCGATACGTGCCGAGAAGCCGTACTTGTTGGCTGTCTCAAACTCAAACGGCTTGGTTGTACCCGGCTTTATCCACTGGTCGCGTGAGAACTGCCATGCATCCAAACCTGCTACCATCTGTGCTTCGTAGCGGAAGTCGCCTATATGGCCCCACAACGACACACCGGTCTGATGCCATGTACATGGCAGGATTGTGTTCTCGCCCTCAGGACGGTAGACTGTGAAGAAGTTGAGCGGTTCGTGATAGGCGTTGGTCAGTCCGAACGGCACTACAATATGTCCGGCACGAATGTTCAGAAAACGTCCGAACGACTTCTGAATCCAGAACTGCTCAAGTTCAACCTCACCACCACGCTCCTGCTCCTGCTCAAATTCAATAGCCTCTTCTGCCTCATATTCTATAGCCGAACCAGTGCCGCCATGCTCAAATTCAATCTCAGTTCCGAGTGTCCAACCCTTGCCGAAGTTGTAGCCAAGATATATAACGGCGTGAGGTATATCAAAACGTCCGTGGCTTGGATCGTTCTTTCTACTGCTTGCCGAACTGTATCGGTTGCCCGAGTCGCTGTAGAAGTTACGACTGTAGGCAGCTTCGCCGTATCCGCCAATACTGAGGCGGTTGCCTTTTACGTGCTGCATAACGCTGTCGGCTGCTACTGTCTGTGCCTGAATGGCAAGCGGAGCACACATTGCAGCAGCGCAAGCCATGGTAACGATAGTCATCTTCATAATCCCTTTGTATTTTAATGTTTTTTTGCGATTGCAAAGGTATTATGAATAAAAAAGGTGAGCAATACCTAAATTTTGGTAAATAAAAAAATCAAAATACCTACATATAGTGATTGTCTGTTTCGTTGTTTTTTTGTTATTTTGCACATGTTATATAATATAATGTATAGCATGGCTGTTTTACAATAATCGTACAGCCATAAATTTTAGGTAAAAAAGATACACAGGTAATAATCAGACGAACATGAAGCAACAGAAAATGTATGAGCCCGAGGACAAGATGATTTCTCTTATCAGGGACAACTACAACCTACTGCAGAGTCTTGGCAGCTTCGGCATAAGCCTTGGTTTTGGCGACAAGACAGTAAGTCAGGTGTGCGAGGAACAGCATGTAGACACATATACATTCCTTGCGGTGGTGAACTTTACAATTAATGGTTACCGCGATTTTGATGATGCATCGCGATTGTCGATGCCCACGCTGTTGCAGTATCTTAAGGCGAGCCATGCCTATTATATCGACTTCCAGCTGCCGTTTATACGCAAGGAACTTGCCGAAGCGCTTGACGAGAACGACAATCTGGCACGTCTGATAATGAAGCTGTACGATGAATATGCACGCTCCATTACTACACACATGCGTCACGAGGAGCGAGTGGTCTACCCTTATGTAGAGGCTCTGCTTGAAGGCAAGTCCATTGGCGACTTCGAGATAGACATGTACTCGAAGCATCATAGCCAGGAGAGCAACAAGTTGCGCGAGCTAAAGAGCATCATTATCAAATATCTGCCCAGCGACGGATTGCACAACAATCAACTCTCTGCCACATTATATGATATATATAATAATGAGGAATGGCTTGCATTGCATGCTCAGGTAGAGGAACAGATATTTATTCCTGCTGTGCGACGTCTTGAGCATAAGTCGAAACAGAGTGATGTGACGGCTAAAATTTCAGATATGATCAGTCGAAACCAAGAAGGCTCGGAGGCTCTTGGCGAACGAGAGAAGGATGTAATTGTAGCCTTGGTGCAAGGAATGACCAACAAGGAAATAGCCGACCATCTGTGTATATCGGTAAACACCGTCATCACACATCGACGTAACATTGCGCGTAAGTTGCAGATACACAGTCCGGCAGGATTGACCATTTATGCAATAGTTAATAACTTGGTTGATATCTCGTCAGTGAAGTTGTAAAATCGTGGGAAAATTAACAAGATTTAAGGCGGAAAATTTTTCCGCTTTTTTTGTTGTTTGTGTATATAGGTATCGTTTTTTTGTAGTATCTTTGCAGTCGTTTCCAAGACATCAAACGAATAACTTTTGTATTTCAAATTAAAAGGAAGTTTTCTAAAACGGATAACTTTTTGCTTTTGAAAATTTCAAAAGTTTTCCAAAAAGGTAAACATTGGCAATCACTACGGCTTGAAAAATTTGACTTAAAAAACTAAATATAACAATGAAGGATTTTATAATAACCAAGCGCGACGGATCGCAAGACCGTTTCTCTTTAGATAAAATAATGAACGCTATTATCAAGGCGTTCCAGTCGGTGGATGAACCTGTCGATTTGAGTGCTATCTCAAAGATACTCAGCCACTTAACTATTAGTGAGGGTATCACTGTTGAGGACATTCAGAATCAGGTGGAAGAGGCCCTTATGCGTGAAAATTATTATAAAGTAGCCAAGTCGTTCATGCTCTATCGCCAGCGTCATAATGAAGATCGCGAGACTCTTGAGAAGTTGAAATTCTTGACAGATTATTGCAAAGCTTCGAACGCTGCAACTGGATCAAAGTTTGACGCAAATGCAAACGTGGAGCATAAAAACATTGCCACACTTATCGGCGAACTTCCTAAGTCGGGCTTCATTCGTCTGAACCGTCGCATGCTTATTGACCGTATCAAGATGATGTATGGAAAGGATCTCGCCAATGAGTATATCGACATGCTCACACACCACTTTATATATAAGAACGACGAGACATCATTGGCCAACTATTGTGCCTCAATAACGATGTATCCGTGGCTTGTAAATGGTACTGGTCCTATCGGTGGCAACTCGACAGCTCCTACTAATATCAAGTCGTTCTGCGGTGGATTCGTCAATATGGTGTTCATGGTATCGAGCATGCTGAGCGGTGCTTGTGCTACACCAGAGTTCTTGATGTACTTCAACTATTTCATTGGTAAGGAGTATGGTCTTGATTACTGGAAGGAGCCGGATCGTGTAGTTGACCTCTCACTCAAGCAGCGTACTGTCGATAAGGTGATAACCGACTGTTTCGAGCAGATTGTGTACTCAATCAATCAGCCAACCGGAGCACGCAATTATCAGGCTGTGTTCTGGAATGTAGCATACTATGACCAGCCGTACTTCGAAAGCCTCTTCGGCGATTTCGTCTTCCCCGATGGGTCAAAGCCCGACTGGGCTGGACTTTCGTGGTTGCAGAAGCGTTTCATGAAGTGGTTTAACAAGGAGCGTACAAAGGCTGTGCTCACATTCCCGGTTGAGACAATGGCATTGCTCACTAAGGATGGTGACGTAATAGATAAGGAGTGGGGCGACTTCACTGCTGAGATGTACTCTGAGGGACACTCGTTCTTTACATATATGAGCGACAATGCCGACTCGCTGAGCTCATGCTGCCGCTTGCGCAATGAGATTCAAGACAACGGATTCAGTTACACTCTCGGTGCTGGTGGTGTATCTACTGGTTCGAAGAGCGTGCTCACCATCAACCTCAACCGCTGCATACAGTATGCTGTAAAGAACGGTCTCGACTATTCTGAATATCTCTCGAAGGTTATCGATCTTTGTCACAAGGTACAGTTGGCATACAACGAGAACCTTAAGGATTTGCAGAAGCAGGGTATGTTGCCACTGTTTGATGCAGGATATATCAATATGGGTCGTCAGTATCTCACCATCGGTGTGAACGGACTTGTTGAGGCTGCAGAGTTTATGGGACTTCAGATTAATGACAATCCCGACTATCTGCACTTCGTACAGAAGGTGTTGGGACTCGTGGAGAAGTACAACAAGCAGTATCGTTCGAAGGATGTTATGTTCAACTGCGAGATGATTCCTGCCGAGAATGTTGGCGTGAAGCATGCCAAGTGGGACCGCGAAGACGGTTATTTCGTACCGCGCGACTGCTACAACAGCTACTTCTATGTAGTTGAGGACGACTCGCTCAACATTGTTGACAAGTTCAAGTTGCACGGCGCTCCGTACATCGAGCACCTCACTGGTGGTTCGGCTTTGCACATGAACCTTGAGGAGCATCTCTCGCAGCCGCAGTATCGTCAGCTGCTGCGTATCGCTGCTAAGGAGGGATGCAACTACTTCACATTCAACATTCCGAACACAATCTGCAATGATTGCGGACATATCGACAAGCGATATCTTAAGGAATGTCCTGTTTGTCACAGCAAGAACATCGACTACATGACACGTATCATCGGCTATCTGAAGCGTGTGAGCAACTTCTCGCAGGCTCGCCAGGAAGAGGCAAAGCGTCGCTATTATGCCGAGGTGGACAAGGAGTTGAGTGAGGCTTAAAATATAAAATAAATAAAAAACATCCCTTTAAATCAAAATATAGACAATGCTGAATTATCTGAATACAGGAATTGTTTTCCAGGAGATACCCGATGAGGTGACGTTATCTATTAATATCACTGGGTGTCCGTGCCGCTGCCCCGGGTGTCACAGTCAATATCTGTGGGAGAACATAGGCCAACCGCTTACGCCTATGGTTCTCGACCAGTTTATGAAGCAGTATGGTGGTGAGATAACTTGCATCTGCTTCATGGGCGGCGATGCCGACCCTAAGTACGTAAGCCAGCTTGCTCAGTATCTGCATCGGGAACATGAGAATCTGAAGGTGGCGTGGTATAGCGGTCGCCAGCAGTTTCCGAAGAACATACGCAAGCGCGACTTCGACTACATAAAGCTTGGTCCGTACATAGAGCATCTTGGTTGTCTGAAGGATCGCACCACCAATCAGCGTCTATACAAGCGTGCTGTGGGCGATGATTTCACTGATATTACATCACGTTTTTGGAAGAAATAATGACTGACGAAATCCGTAAAAAGCCAAGTATAGCAATCGTCGACCCCAACACACTCGCTGTGTTGGGGTTGACTCATTTATTGCAGTCGGTAATGCCTGTGATTGAAATCGACGCGTACGCATCGTTTGCCGAACTTGAGGCAAACCATCCCGAACGCTATTTTCATTACTTTGCCGATATGCGCATTGTGCTTGCCCACATGGCTTTCTTTCAGACGATGCGCCATAAGACCATCGTTCTTGCAAACTCTGCTGTCGATGAAGCGTCGGCTCTCGGTTCGTTCCATACAATCTGTACCAATCAGCCCGAGAAGCAATTGCTTCGCTCCATCCTGATGCTCGAACAGCATGCCCATGCCAATGGACGTAATCTGCCGCCAGTGGCACATGTTCATAATGAGAACACTACGTTGTTGTCGTCGCGCGAGATAGAAGTTTTGTCGCTTGTGGTGAAGGGGTATATAAACAAAGAAATCGCCGACCTACTCAATTTGAGTCTGTCGACGATTGTGTCGCATCGTAAGAACCTTATGTCGAAGCTTGGCCTTCGCAGTGTTTCGGCTCTTACGATTTATGCCGTTATGCACGGATATGTTGATGTGAATGACATCAGAACGCTTTCTCTATAATGGTGCGCACGCCCTTGATTTTGGCACCCTTTGAAATCTTTACTATGCGGTCGGCCGTCTTGCGTTCAACGGCCACATAGGCATAGCGCTCGTAAACGTCGATGCGTCCTATTTCGCTGCCTTCCACTCCGCATGTCTTGCACATATAACCAAGGATATCGCCCTTCGATATCTTGTCTTTCTTTCCTTTACCTATATATATAGTAGCCATGCGCGGCAATGGCACACGTTTCTTGCTATTGTCGTCGAGCTTGTATTCCTCTGTCTTCTCTTTCACGTATTCGGGCAGATGCTCTTCAGGGCCAATCAGCATGAATGCACGTCCTGTGGCGTCCCATCGTCCGGTACGTCCTACGCGGTGGATGTATTCGTCTTCGCCCACGGGCAGGTTGTAGTGTACTACGTTTGCAATGTCTGGAATGTCAAGTCCGCGTGCTGCGAGGTCGGTACCTACGAGAATGTTGGCAGAGCCGTTGGCAAAGCGGTAGATGGCTTCTTCACGTTCGCGTTGCTCCTTGCCTCCATGGAAATCGCTTACAACGTATCCCTCGTTGCGCAGGAACTGGCTTACGCGCTCCACTCCGTCACGATAGTTCATGAATACGATAGTCTGCTGATTGCCGAAGCTGCGCAGCAATGTGTCGAGAGTGCCGAGCTTGTCGCGCTCAGGACATTGCACTGTGTACAGACCTATGCGGTCGGGTGTCTGCTCCTCGTCGGTGAGGTGGTTGATGTTGATGGTGCGCTGCATGCGAACGAACGAAGGCATCTCGTCGGAATCGGTTGCCGAGAGCAGTATTCGGCGCTCAATGTTGGGCAGGCTTTCCAGGGCCTTCTGCATTTCGGCGCGGAATCCCATGCGCAGACACTTGTCAAATTCGTCGAGCACGAGCCAGCGTACGCTGTCGGCGTTGATGTTGAGCTTGTCGATATGGTCGTTGAGTCGGCCCGGTGTGGCAAATACTATCTGGGGCTTGGTGCGCATTATCAGTCGGTGCTCGTCCATTGTGGCGCGACCGCCGTACAGGCAAGCCGAGCGCAGACCGCTGCCCATACTCTGGAACACCTCGTGCGACTGCAGGGCCAGCTCTCTGCCGGGCACAATCACAACGGCTTGCACTTCATCGCTGCTTGCGTTGAGGCGCGAAGCGATGGGCAACAGATATGCCAGAGTCTTTCCGCTGCCTGTAGGTGCCAGCACCACAACATCCTTGTCGGAGTGAAGAATGGCGTCGGATGTTTCTTCCTGCATCGCATTAAGGCTGTCGATGCGTAGTTTTTGCAGTATGTTTTCTATGTTCATTATCTTGTTGTTTTGTAGTTATTTACTATGTGGGTGTTTTTGTTTTGTTAAATCACCGGTGCCAACAGATGGGCAAACCAACCTACAAATCTTTTCCACGGTGTGCGGAACTTCTTCCACTTCTTTGGTGTTAGGAGGAAGCTCTTCGTCTTGTCGCGGTCGAACATCTTTGACAGTTGTGCTGTTGTGCAGGGGTCGATTATCACGGCATTCTCTTCGTAGTCGAATCGCAGGCTGCGCGAATTGAGATTGGCGCTGCCTACTGTGCAAAAGCGTCCGTCCACCATAATAATCTTTGTGTGATGAAATCCCGGTTCGTATATGTATACGTTTACGCCATGTTTCATCAGCTTGTGAACATTGTAGAACACGCAGTCGGGCGTGAGCGGGATGTCGCTGTGTGCCGAAACCATCACTTCTACCTTCACGCCTCGCTTTACAGCCTGTCGAAGGGCCTTCTTCAGCTTGTGGTTGAGGGTGAGATATGGGTTGACAAGCTTTATGCTGTCTTGAGCATCGTTGATGGCATTGGTGTAGAAGGTTCGTATAATCTTGTTCGACGTACGCGGTTCACGATTGATAATGCCAACGGTCTTATGGCCAGCTGTGCAGCAAGTGTCGGGCTTAAGGCCTTTGAAGTAGTATCCTCCGTGTATGTCGCGGAAGTATTTTGCGCCATGTATGTTCTGTCGTGCCGTCTTGTTCCAGATTCTGAGGAATATGGCTTGCAGCGTGTTGACCTCGTCACCGTCGATACGGCAGTGCATATCTCGCCATTCGCCCACCTGCTTAGTGCCGTTTATGTAGTAGTCGGCCACATTCATTCCGCCCGTATAGGCTATCTGTCCGTCGATGACCACAATCTTGCGGTGGTCGCGGTGGAACACATGATTGATCCACGGGAAGCGTACTGGGTCAAATTCGAATATCTCGATGCCGCGCGAGCGTATGCTCTTGAGGTGACGTTTCAGCAGTGGCTGGTTGTTTGAGTCGTTGCCGAATCCGTCGAACAGCGCGCGCACTTCAACTCCTTCCTTTGCTTTCTCGGCGAGCAGGTCGAACAGGAGCGATGCTATTGAGTCGTTGCGGAAGTTGAAGTATTCCAGATGGATGCTACTTCGAGCCTGACGTATAGCCTGAAACATATCGTCGAATTTCTCCTGGCCGCTCATCAGTAGTGTGACGCTGTTGTTGTGTGAGAACTTCACGCCCTCTTCTTCCAACTGGTTTACTATGAGCGAATCGCTTGTCTGGGCCGACACCTCAGCAATTATGCACAGGCAAGCGATAAAAGCAATTATAATTGATTTAACTCTCATTACTTATATATAATATTTTTACAAAGGTACTACATTTTTTTTGTACCTATGTGTTGGTAGTCCATAAAACATATAATATTGGAGATTTGAAACACTTTTTTACAGCTTGTCTTGTGGCTTATTCCAGTACGTACCATGTGTTGTCCCATCGGACAAATTTTGTGGGGCAAGTGGGGGCTCGCCCAGTTTGCTCACGGAGAGTGAAAAATTTTACATCATTGTTTTTGTGTTAATTTTAATTTCTTTTCTTTAGATTATCGAATAATATTGTATCTTTACAATATAAAACAATCGCTAATATTTAAGATATTATTATGTTGAGAATGGTCTTTTATGCGTACTATAATAGACGAGGAATTCAACAAAGGTTTGAACCAATAAGTTTGTGATGTATGGTGCATATTTTTTTTAGCTTTGTTCTTTTTGTTTGCCGCCAGCACTGCGTCGGCAGCAAATGAGAGTGGCGATTCTATCGCAGGTCGTTTGGCAAGGCATGTAGCAGCTTTCCCACAGGAGAAACTGTATACCCAGATTGATTTGGCAGAGTATTTTGCAGGCGACACAATCTGGATGCGCCATCATGTTGTTGAGGCTCAGACTGGTATGCCGTCGTATGCGAGCCGTTATGTGTATGCCGAGTTGATAAGCCCCATGGGCACATTGGTGCGCCGTGTTATGATGAGGCAGGACGAGAATGGCGCGATATATGGCTATATGCCTACCGATTCGGACCTGCCTTCGGGACAATATACGCTGCGCACATACACGAGGCACATGGCAGGGGCGACTCCCGACAATCTCTTTGTGCGCTCGCTGCGCATACGTAACGTCATGGAAAGCTCGGTGCGCATATCGTCTGCCGTCAATGGTGGACGATTGCATCTTTCGTTCACCGACCCCAAGACGGGCAACCATATTCATAACGGAAACGTCAAGGTGGAGTCTTTCAGTGGCGATGTGGCATTCACTGGCAATACCGACAAGGGCATTGACATACATATGCTCGACGTAGGGAGCAGTAGGCGTTATGTACTTGTAAGGGTTGGCAACTATGGCGAATATATTCCTGTGGCAAACGAGCGCATCGACCTACAGCTCATGCCAGAAGGCGGGCACATGGTTTCGGGCCAGCGTTGCCGTGTGGCTTACAAGGCCGTGGCGCATACGGGCCTTGGCGTTGACATGATGGCCAAGGTAATGGACGACCAAGGCACTGTGGTGGCCGAGAACTCTGCCACACACTGCGGAATGGGCATCTTCTATCTGACGCCGCAGCCGGGCCGTTCCTACCATGTCGTGTGTACATCCCGTGATGGACGCACCGCAACAGCCAGTTTGCCAAAGGCAGAGACGAAAGCTCCGTCGCTCTCTGTCGCCCAAAACAGCAAGCGTTTCATTGCCAACGTGTTGTGGCCAAACAACGAAGGAGCGTCGGGCAAAGCCGTGCACGACACATTGTGGCTGATAGTGCATCAAGGAGGTCTGCCGCTGTACGCCAATCGGGTTGTGCAGCCTACCATAGGCTTCAGTCGCGATGTCTTTCGTGACGGTGTCGTGCACTTTTTGTTGGCCGACAAGAATCTGAATGTTATAAGCGAACGCCTTTGCTTTGCATGGAACGGTAGCAGTGTGTACGGTGATACGTGTTCTGTCAGTGTGGCTACAGCCGAACGTGGGATGCGCAAGGTGAGCGTCTCGTTGCCAGACGGCGTGAATGCTAACTGTGCCGTTAGCATCGTGGATGCCGATGTGGCAAAGGCCGACACCGTGCATGGAATTGTTTCCACGCTTTTGCTTTCGCAGGAATTGCGTGGATATATCGAACATCCGGAGTGGTATTTCGCAAGTCGTGCGCGCTCGGGGCAGCTGGACGTGCTGATGATGACGCAAGGCTGGCGTCGGTATGACATACAGAAGGCGATGAGGGGCGGCGTCGCTGAGCCGGTGGGAGACTTTGAGAGAAGCATGGCCATCAGCGGCAAGGTGACGTCGGATGTGTCGCCAAAGGGTAAGAAGGATGCTGCCGTCACAATGTCCTCAACCATTGGCGGACTTTTCGACGCAACCACAACCGATGCCGACGGACGTTTCGTCTTCTGCGGATTCGAGATGCCTGACAACACTGGCTATATGCTTATGGCGCGTAGCGCGAAGGGTGGTGACAACCTTGTCTTGCGCTTGGATCAGCCGAAGAATCCTGATGTTGTCAATGACCTGCCAGTTCTATATATGCGGTCGGATGCAGGAGATGTTGAGGCATCGCGCAAGGCTGCCGACCGTATTGCTGTCGGACAGGGTGGCAAGGTGTTTTTTTTGCCAGAAGTTACGGTGATGTCAAGGTATAGGAAGATGACGGAGTTTGAGAGCATGACAAAGTTGAATGGCTTGTTGATAAAGGGCGACGCACTGAAAAAGGAAAGCAACAAAAGTGTGCTCGATTACCTGAAGACACAGATGCAGACCGGACTCAAGTTCGACTACAATGTGAACTGGTTCTTCCACCGTGATGTTCCGTCGTATTTGGTGCTTGACGGAAGTGTGTGGAATGGCGACGAAATATACGAATGGAATGCATATTGCAGAATAAGAAAATCGAAAGGTGGCTTGTCTGAGGAGGAACAGGGCATAGCCAACAGACTTGAGGAAGACCACCGGGCCATGACGGCGATAATGGAGAGCGTACGTCTGAGAGACGTCCAGCAGATAGACATAATAAAAGGCCCTATGGCTGGGACGCTTTCAGGAATAGTCCGTACAACGAACAATACGGGAATGGATTTGAGCGCAATAGCCATCACTACGCGCAATGGCAGTGGCGAAGTTGGCAAAAACACGCGGCTCGTAAAGCCAATGGGCTATCAGAAACCGGTCGACTTCTACAATCCACGCTACGAAGTCCCCAACAATTACACATTGCGTCATACCGTATATTGGAATCCCTCGCTAAGGATAAAGGACGGCAAAGCCACCTTCGATTTCCTTCCCAATGGGGCAAAAAGATATAGAATATCTGTCGAAGGCATTGGGACGGAAGGCCAGATGGTTTGCATAAGTAAATGACAAGCTTTATGCTGTTTTGGGCATCGTTGATGGCATTGGTGTAGAACGTTCGTATAATCTTTGCGGTGGTCGCGGTGGAACACGTGATTAATAATAAACAAAAACGTCCTACCCGGATTCGGGCAGGACGTTTGGTTCTCTCTCAAATAATTTGAATCTTTTATGCTGAATATTATTCGGCTGATACGAATTCATCGAGGAATCGTGTGTCGTTCTCCGAGAACATACGGAGGTCGGCAACGCGATACTTCAAGTTGGTGATGCGCTCGATGCCAAGACCGAATGCATAGCCTGTGTAAACCTTGCTGTCAATGCCGCAAGCCTCAAGCACATTGGGGTCTACCATACCGCAACCGAGGATTTCAACCCATCCTGTGTGCTTGCAGAATCCGCAACCCTTGCCGCCACAGATGTGGCACGAGATGTCCATTTCGGCGCTTGGCTCGGTGAAGGGGAAGTAGCTGGGGCGCAGACGAATCTTGGTGTCGGGACCGAAAAGCTCGCGGGCGAAGGTGAGGAGCACCTGCTTGAGGTCGGTGAACGAAACGTTCTTGTCGACATACAGTCCCTCCAACTGGTGGAAGAAGCAGTGAGCGCGTGCCGAGATGGCCTCGTTGCGATATACACGACCCGGGCAGATAACGCGGATAGGCGGCTGCTGATGCTCCATGATGCGGCTCTGGTCGTTGGAAGTGTGCGAGCGCAGAAGGATGTTCTTTGTCACGTCGTTGGGGCTCTGCTCGATGAAGAACGTATCCTGCATATCGCGAGCGGGATGGTCGGCAGCGAAGTTGAGCTTGGTGAACACGTGCAAGTCATCGTCAATCTCAGGTCCTTCGGCCAGTGTGAAGCCCATGCGCTGGAATATGTCGATAATCTGGTTCTTTACAATGTTGAGCGGGTGGCGTGTACCGAGCTGTATGGGATAAGCTGAACGGGTAAGGTCGAAGTCGTCGGCCGACTCTTCTGCCACTTCGTTCTGCTCTTTCAGTTCGTTGATTTTCTGCATTGCGAGCTGCTTGAGCTCGTTGATTTTCATTCCGACAGCCTTTTTCTGGTCGGCAGCCACGTTGCGGAAGTCAGCCATAAGGGCTGTAATCTCGCCTTTTTTGCTTAGATATTTCAGTCTGAGCTGTTCAATCTCCTCGGCATTGTTGGCCTGAAGATTGCCCACTTCCTTAAGAAGTTGGTCTATCTTTTCTAAAATCATATATTTGTATTTTGTATTTTGCTTTGAAATTCAGTGCAAAGGTAATATTTTTTGACATAATAAAGAACTATATCGAAATAAAGTTGTACTTTTGCCGAAAATTTGAGGGATGTAATTAAGTCCACAATGTAGTATGAAAAAAGGTGTTTTGATTATTGTGTGTGCTATTGTGGCATGCATGATTTGTTTTTCTTCGGCAGGTTGTTCAGACAAAAAGCCTGCTGTGGTGGCTGATTCGGACAGTGTTCAGACAGACAGTCTTGAGGCGATAACCGACACTCTGGATCAGATTATAGCCGAAGCTCCCATGCCCAAGGCAGCCGACGAGCTGTTCGACGACTTCTTCTTCAACTTTGCGGCCAATCGTAAGTTGCAGATGAAGCGTATTATGTTCCCGTTGCCTATTGTCAATGGTTCTGACACCACATTCGTGCCAAAGAAGCGTTGGAAGATGGAGCATTTCTTCATGCATCAGGATTTTTATACGCTTATTTTTGATAATCTGCGTCAGATGAATGTAGTTAAGGACACAACTATAGGTCATGTAGTTGTTGAGCGTATCAATCTGCCGCGTCGCCATGTGCGTCAGTATGTGTTCAATAGAATGAACGGTCAGTGGATGATGACAACTGTAGTCAATACCAATATGCATAATAATCAGAATGCATCGTTCCTGTCGTTTTATCAAAAGTTTGTTAATGACACAACATTTCAGGTGGCAAGCATAAACGACCCACTTGAGTTTACGGGTCCTAATCCTGACGACGACTTCGGTAGCATGGAAGGTATTCTGGCTCCCGAGCAGTGGTTGTCGTTTGCTCCCGTACTACCTAATTCCACAATATACAACATTCTGTACGGTCAGAAATATTCTGAAAGCAACCAGAAGATATTTGTCATCCGAGGCATTGCCAACGGTCTGGAAACAGAGTTGACATTCCGCCGCAAGAATGGACAATGGAAACTAATGAAACTGATAATGTAATGAAGGATATACTTGATTGCAGCCTTTTGGCGCACAACACGTTCGGCATCGAGGCACGATGCCGTCGCTTTCTTGAGTTTGAAACCGTTGACGAGGCTCGTCAGGTGGCAAGCATCCTTGCACAGTCGGATATGCCGTTTATCATCGTTGGCGAGGGCAGCAACCTGCTTCTCACCCGCGACTACGAAGGCATTGTGGTTCATTCGGCCATACACGACAAAGTGATGGTGATGGCTGATGCCTGTGCCGCGAATGCCGACAACGTATTTGTAAGCTATGGTTCGGGTGTGACTTGGGACGACGTTGTGGCTGAGAGTGTGGCAAACGGATGGCACGGAGCCGAAAATCTGTCGCTCATTCCGGGCGAAGTTGGAGCAAGTGCCGTTCAGAACATAGGTGCCTATGGAGCCGAAGCCAAGGATTTGATATTTGATATTGAAGCAGTGGAGATAGCTACAGGCAATGTGGTGCGTATGTTCAATGCCGATTGTCAGTATGCTTATCGTCAGAGTCGCTTCAAGCACGAGTGGAAGAATAAGTATCTCATTACGCACGTCACTTATCGCTTCTCGCGCACTTTCACTCCCGATCTTGACTACGGCAACATCCGCCATTCGCTTGAAGCCAAGGGTATAGTAACGCCTACAGCCGAAGAGTTGCGCCAGGCCATCATTGAGATACGCCAGGCAAAACTGCCCGATCCGAAGGTGATGGGCAATGCCGGCAGTTTCTTTATGAATCCCGTTGTTGGGCGTGACGTATACGAGCGTCTTGCTGCACAATACGAGGGAATGCCGCATTATGTAGTGGATGACGAGCACATCAAGATACCAGCAGGATGGATGATTGAACAGTGCGGATGGAAGGGCCGTTCGCTCGGTAGGGCAGGAGTGCACGACCGTCAGGCTCTTGTATTGGTAAATCGTGGTGGAGCTACGGGCAATGAAGTAGTGACGCTTTACGAGCAGATAATAAAGGACGTGAAGGCAAAGTTCGGTATTGAAATACACCCTGAGGTGAACGTCATATAAAGGAATAGTGAAAAGGGAAAAGTGAAAAATCAATGTGTCTGCATGCGCTGTGCTTTTCCCTTTTCTCTTTCTCATTTTATGTCGCAATAGGATTTCTAACTCTTCATTCTTTAGTCATTTTCATGGATACTTCCCTTTCTTCTCTTCGTTCTTCACTCTTCACTCTTCCCACTTCGCTTAAGGTGACCCTCTTGGGTACAGGAACATCTGGTGGCGTTCCGTCACTGGGCTGTCAGTGTGACGTGTGTCGCAGCATCGACCCTCGCGACCGTCGTCTGCGTTGCGTTGCCCTTGTTGAATCGGCTACCACACCTGTGCTCATTGATTGCGGTCCCGACATACGCCAGCAGCTAATGCCGTTGCCATTCAAGCCGTTCGACGCAATCCTGCTGACCCATATCCATTATGACCATGTTGGTGGCATCGACGATTTGCGTCCGTTCTCGGTTTTTGGTCCAATCCGATTGTATGGCGACCAAAAAACATGTCTACATGTGCGCAACATCATGCCCTATTGCTTCGGTGAACATCTGTATCCTGGTGTGCCCAAACTCGAACTACACGAGATAGCACCTCATGTGCCGCTGCATGTGGGCGACCTGACCATCGTACCTATACAGGTGATGCACGGAAAGATGCCCATACTTGGCTTTCGTATAGGCTCGTTTGCATATATCACCGACATGAAGACCATTGCCGATACCGAACTGCCCTATCTCGAAGGAGTTGAAACCCTTGTTGTCAACGCTTTGCGATTTGAGAAAGACCATCACTCACACCAGTTGGTTGACGATGCCGTACGGTTTGCACGTCACATCGGTGCTAAGCAAACATACATTACCCACGTGTGCCATCACATCGGACTCTATACCGATGCTCAGAAGCGTATGCCCGAAGGGGTTGTACTGGCTTACGACGGAGAGGTGATAATAGTAGATGCAGAATAACGGGAGGTCCTTTAGACAAAAGGGCAGCTTTTAACAATCTTTATGTGCCATTCGGAACGCATATTATAATATATTTTGTAATTTCGCAGCTAAATGGCATAGTACACCATTTAAAATGGTGGCAAAATATGGTGCTATAATATAGAACATTAAAAACAAAATTCTAATAACTACATTGGTATGAAGAAATCATTGGTTTTGTGCGCAGGTATCTGCGTGGCATTGTCTTTCACAAGTTGCAAGTCGAACGAGAGTGCCTATAAGAAAATGTACGATAAGGCTCAGGCCAAGCATGAGCAGCCTGCAGCTCCGGTTCAGGAGCAGGCTCCGGTAGTAGCTCCTCTTGTTGAGAAACCTGCTACTCAGACTACAGTTCTTGACAACTCAGACAATGTGTCTGTACGTTCAGAGGACTTCACTCTTATTAGCGGTTCTGGTTTGAGCAACTTCAGTGTGGTTGTAGGTTCTTTCTCAGTTAAGGCTAACGCTGAGGGACTCCAGAGCCAGCTCAAGAATGCAGGTAGAAACGCCCAGATTGTTTACAACGCAGAGCGCGGACTCTATCGTGTTGTTGCTGCAACATTCGCTACAAAGACTGAAGCTGCAAGCTCACGCGACCAGCTCATCGGTCAGTATCCTGGTGCTTGGTTGCTCTATAAGAAGTAATTGTATTTCAAATGTTAAGTGTTAATTGTTAAGTGTTAATGGCACTTACGGTCTGACATTTAACATTCAACACTTAACACTTATAATAGATTGTCTCGAATACTTTCCATTGACTACGGCAAGAAGCGTACAGGCTTGGCCGTTACCGACCCGTTGCAGATAGTGCCGGGTGGCTTGGCCACAGTGGCAACGTCCGACCTTATGAAATATCTTAAGGACTATGTGTCGCGCGAGCCGGTAGAGCGCATTGTCATAGGCGAACCACGCCAGCTTAATGGCGAGCCAAGCGAAAACTTGGCGCGTGTCAAGCAGTTTGTGTCACAGTGGCGCAAGCAGATGCCCGATATTCCCATTGAGTTTTTCGATGAGCGTTTTACATCGGTGCTTGCCCACAAAGCCATAATCGACAGTGGCATAGGCCGAAAGGCACGCCAGAACAAGGCGTTGGTAGACGAGATAAGTGCGACAATAATTCTGCAGGACTATCTGCGGTCGAAAGGATTATAAATCCTTACAATAAAAGCATAAAAAAGGAGGCTATGACTTTTCGCCATGGTCTCCTTTTTTGTGCTTTTATTTTTCAATGGTATCAATTTTTTTATAATTATGTCACCTAATCTAAAATATTTCTTAAATAAATTTTTCGGTTAGTTTATAATTAGTACTTTTGCATTATGATACTACCAATATACACTTACGGTCAGCCTGTGCTTCGCAAGGAGGCTCAGGACATAACCCCCGAATATCCCGAGCTTTCAGCGCTCGTGGCCAATATGTTTGAAACTCTTACTGCGAGCGACGGCATCGGCTTGGCAGCTCCTCAGATAGGTCTCGACATACGACTTGTCGTTATCGACCTTGATGTTTTGAGCGATGACTTCCCAGAGTTTAAAGACTTCCGCCATGTCTACATCAATCCTTACATCCTCGAATACGACGAAGATTCGAAGAAGGAGACAATGGAGGAGGGCTGCCTCTCTTTGCCAGGCATTCATGAGAGTGTGACACGTCCTACACGTATCCATGTGAAATATCAGGACGAGAACTTCGTTGAGCACGACGAGTGGGTGGAAGGCTATTTGGCTCGCGTTATGCAGCACGAGTTCGACCATCTTGGCGGCAAGATGTTCATCGATCGCATTTCGCCTATGCGCCGACAGATGGTGCGCGGCAAGTTGAAGAACCTGCTGCTCGGTCGCTTCCGCTGTGCTTACCGCACCAAGGCCCCTAAGAAATAAAAAGGCCCCTACGATAATATATGGGGCATACCAACAATAATCGTATGACCATTTCACGAATAACGAAATATCTGTTGCATCAATGCAATGTCCGCTACATAACGCCATGTCGTTGGCGTTATGGAGTGATGCTTGTTGCAACAATACTGTCAGTGCTCACGCCCCAGCGCGCTTCAGCCCAATATAATACCGACCGCCTTATGGTGTCGGGACGCAGTGCGCTGTACTATGAGGACTACGTGCTGTCGATACAGTATTTCAATCAGGTGCTCACGGCAAAGCCATATCTCTACGAGCCTTGGTTTTTTCGAGGCCTTGCCAAGTTCTATCTCGATGATTTCGGTGGTGCCGAATCCGACGTGACGCACGCCATAGGGCTCAATCCATATATATATAATATGTACGAGTTGCGTGGATTGTGCCGTATACGTCAGAAGCACTACGCTCAAGCTATAACCGACTACGATGCAGCCATACGTCTCAATCCGCAGAACCAGAGCGCATGGTACAACCGTGCACTGTGTCGTGTGGAAGACAAGGACTACGACCGTGCACAACTCGACCTTGACACTGTCATCGTGAAGTGGAAGAAGTTCGCACCTGCCTATTCGCTCAAAGCACAGGTATATCTGGCACAGAAGGACACCACCAAAGCCGACCATTGGCTCGACCGTGGTTTGGAAGTTGATTCCTACGATGCTGACGCATGGAACACACGTGCCATGATATCGCTGTCGAGAAGCAAGTGGCGCGATGCCGATACGTATCTGAGCAAGTCGATACATCTTAAGCCTAAGAATGTAGGCAATTACGTCAACCGTGCTTTGGCACGCTACAACGTAAACAATCTGCGTGGTGCTATGGCTGATTATGATACGGCGCTCGATCTCGACCCCGACAATTTCCTTGCTCATTACAACCGTGGACTGTTGCGTATGCAGCTTGGTGATGACAACCGCGCCATCATTGACTTCGACTACGTGATACGTATGGAGCCCGACAACGTTCTGGCCATATACAACCGTGCCATCCTGCTCGACAAGACGGGTAATTTGCGTGCAGCCATACGCGACTATACACGCATGATTGATGAGTATCCTAACTTTTGGACGGGTCTCTCGGCACGCGCCAGCTGCTATCGTCGCCTGGGCATGACAGCCAAGGCAGAGATGGACGAGTTCCGCATCATGAAGGCGCAGATGGATAAGCGTCTGGGCATTCAGCCACGATGGAGCAACAGCAAGCGCAAGCAGATGCGCCGACGCAGCGAAATCGATCCCAACAAGTACAACCAGATTGTAGTAGCCGACGAGAACAACGCCGAGCATGAATATAAGAG
Organism: uncultured Prevotella sp.; assembly: GCA_900550035.1. Classification (GTDB taxonomy): domain Bacteria; phylum Bacteroidota; class Bacteroidia; order Bacteroidales; family Bacteroidaceae; genus Prevotella. The sequence continues at coordinate 35,577 of URQS01000025.1, forward strand.
CGAGTATCGTGGACGTGTACAGAACCGTGCAACAGGTCTCGACGCACAGCCAATGTATCATCTGGCTTTTGCGCCTACCGCAAGCGATGTTCATACCTATCACGCCTTTGCGCAGAAGGTGGAAGCTTTCAACAGAGCCCATTCGCAGCCTCGTCTGTATGTAGTGTGTGGTACGGTGCCTATGGACGAGGTGGCTTCACGACGCATGTTGCAACGTGTCGATTCGCTCACAACCGTTGTTGGCACAACGAAAGGCCAGCATGAGCTTGCCGCTGCACTTGTGCAGAGAGCTGTGGCAGAGACGGTGGTACAGAACTACGAAGGTGCCATCTCCGACCTTGAGGCCAGTTTGGATATTGACTCTACATCAGTCATTGCGTTGTGGCAGCGAGCTTATTGTCAGACAATGATGAACGAGTTTGACACGCAGTCACGTAACGCTAAGGCCGACGCTACTACAGCATCGTTGAAGTCGGCGCGCATAGTGGCAGATCTCGGTTTGGCAATACAGGCCGACAAGGACAATCAGTATCTGTACTACAATCGTGGTTGTGTCTATATGGCCGAACGCGACTATACGCACGCTATTGACGATTTCACACGAGCCATAAACATCGACCACAGTCTGGCCGAAGCCTACTACAACCGTGGATTGGCACGTGTGCAGAACGGACTGAAAACAGAGGGCATAGCCGACCTTAGTAAGGCAGGCGAACTCGGACTATATCAAGCATACAGTGTAATCAAAAAAATATCAAAATCAAACTAAATGAAAACAAAAATCCTTATGATGGTGCTGATGCTAATCGGTACCGCAATTTATGCTAATGCCGACACGTACAATCCACGCAAACGAGAGTTTCGCGGAGCATGGATTCAGTGTGTAAATGGCCAGTTTATCGGTATGTCGACACAAAAGATGCAGCAGACGCTCAGCTATCAGCTCGATGAATTGCAGAAGGATGGAGTTAATGCCATTTTCTTTCAGGTGCGCGCCGAGTGCGACGCTTTGTACAAGAGCGACCTTGAGCCGTGGAGCCGTTTTCTCACTGGTAAGCAAGGTCAGGCCCCATCGCCTATGTGGGACCCCCTGCAGTGGATGATTGACGAGTGCCATCGCCGTGGAATGGAACTGCACGCATGGATTAATCCCTATCGTGCCAAGACCAAGATGACGAGAGCATTGCACCTTAGTCATAGATTGATGAAGTTCCCAAGTAGTGTATTCGCATACGACGGACAGTTTATACTCAATCCCGGACAGCCACGCAACCGCGAACATATCATCAAGGTGGTCAACGATATCGTGACACGTTACGACATTGACGGTATACATATGGACGACTACTTCTATCCATATCCTGTGGCTGGAAAAGACATTCCAGACGACCGCGACTTCAAGCAGTACAACAACGGTATTACCGACCGTGCTGAGTGGCGCCGTGACAATGTCAATGTCTTTGTCAAGGAGTGTAGCGAGAGTATACACAAAATCAAGCCTTGGGTTAAGTTCGGCATATCGCCGTTTGGCATCTATCGCAACAAGCGTCCTGGCGTTGAGGTTGGTAGTAATACTAATGGTACACAGAACTATGACGACCTCTATGCCGACATATTGCTGTGGATTAACAATGGATGGATTGACTACTCTGTACCGCAGCTCTACTGGGAGATAGGCCATAAGGCAGCCGACTATAAGACACTTATTGAGTGGTGGAACCGCTACGCCTCTAAGCGTCCGCTGTATATCGGTGAGGATGTGGAGCGTACTGTAAAGGCAGCCGATCTTAATAATCCTAACATCAATCAGATGCCTGCTAAGTTTGCTCTGCATCAGCAGCAGCCTAATGTGCAGGGCACAGTTCTGTGGTATGCCAAGGCAGCTGTAGACAACGTGGGCAATTATGGCTCAATGCTGCGCAATAACTATTGGCGTTATCCCGCTCTGCAGCCACGCATGCCATTCATCGACTCGAAGGCACCCAAAAAGCCTAAGAAGCTTGCTGTTGTATGGACTAACGACGGCCCAGTATTGTTCTGGACCAATCCTAAGGCCAAGAAATGGGGTGATGAGGTGAAGAAATCGGTAGTATATCGATTTAAGAAGGGCGAGAAGATTAATCTGAACGACCCGTCAAAGATTGTCTGCATTACACCCGAAACAATGCTCCGTCTGCCATACAATGGTGGAAAGCAGAAGTATACTTACATTGTTACATCGCTCGATCGTATGAGCAATGAGAGTAAGGGTGCAAAAAAGAAGATTAGCCTTTAATAATTAGGAGAATATTCATTATAGTATAGCGCTATGAAAAGGGCAAAAGTATTTTATTACGCTGCTTTTGTCCTTTTCATAGCGCTATTTTTTTATCTGTTAGGTAAGTAAGTTTGCCATATTGTTTGTTTTTTTCTTCAGTCTATAACTAATGTAAACTGTAAATAAAGGTTAAATATGTAGCCTGCGTTGTAAGTTTTATAGTACTATGTATTGCATAGTACTTAGATTATGCATACATTTGCAACCGTAAACATACACTAACGCATTTAAAACCCTATGGCAATGAATATAGACAACGCTAAATCGCAGATGCGTAAGGGAATGCTTGAGTATTGCATTATGTTGCTGTTGCGCCATCGTGCAGCCTATGCCAGCGATATCATAGCCAACTTGAAGGAGGCTGAACTGATAGTGGTGGAGGGAACGCTCTATCCGCTTCTGACACGTCTTAAGAAGGACGGCTTGCTTGGCTATGAGTGGCAGGAGTCAACACAAGGTCCCCCGCGCAAATACTATTCCCTTACACCCGATGGTGAGGCTACGCTTAGCGAACTCGACAAGGCGTGGCAGGAGATAGCCCATACCGTAACAGTATTAAAGAACATAAAACCGAATAAATAACCCTGAAATCTGAATGAAATTATGAAGAAGAACATCAACATAAACCTCTTTGGTACACTCTACGCCATCGACGAGGACGCTTGCACACTTCTTGAGAACTATCTCGACAACATGCGCAGCTATTTTGCCAAGCGCGATGGAGGCGACGAGATATTCGACGACATTGAGCATCGTGTGGCAGAACATCTGTGGAGCTTGAAGGAGAATGGCATGACTGCCATCGACATCGACACCGTGAAGCAGATTATCAGCAGCATAGGCAATCCAGACGAAATGGAGAGTGGGGTAGAAGAGGCTGCCGATTCCAAGACAGAAGAAACCTCTGACGCAGAAGCTGACAGTGAGGATAAAGACCAAAACGAAGGAGAAGACCAAGGTGACGGTAAAGACAAAGACCAAAATGAAGACAATGGTCACGACCAAAGCGAAAGCAATTCCAATGCTTCCAACGATACCGACAGCAACACAACAGCCGAAGAAACTATTGGCGGAAAATGGATAGACCGTGTGCTGCATCACGTGAGCACCCATCGTTTCTATCGCGACGGCAAAGACAAAATAGGCGGTGGAGTTATCTCCGGATTATGTCATTATTGTGGTGGAGGCGACATCGTTGTATGGCGAGTAGGCACAGTTCTGTTCCTTATGGCGGCATTTGCCCTCAACCAGACATTGCGTTATTTTTTCCTCCGTCCTTTATTCGGTCTGCTTTTCACCATACCTATAATCATATATATAGCTCTGTGGCTTGTGGCTCCAGTAGCACGAACAACCGAGGAGCGACTCTGCATGACGGGCAAGGAGGTTACGCCCGAGTCGATAAGCAAGGCTATCATTGCCGAGGCTGAGGAGCAGGTAAAGCCAAGCACAAAGCGTGTCAAAGGGGGCAATGTATTGTCAAGAATAGCCGAGATTCTTAAGTTCTGCATAAAGATAGCTGCGCTTAGCTTCTTCTCTGTAATGACAGCCTTTGCCCTGGCTTATCTCCTCTTCTCTATAGCATATTCCGTGATAGGCGATCCGTTTGTACGACTTTTCACCAATGATGAGATTACCCTAAGTGTTTTGGCATCTTTGCCTTACCTGGAAGTCTATATGATAGTGTCGGCTCTGTGTGGTTTCATCGTAGCTCTGTTGCCGTTGCTCCTTGTCGTCCGTTCCTTTAAGTCGGAACCCAAGCCAATGCGGGCAGGCGTTATTGCTATGCTTTCGGGCATTTGGATTGTGGCGATGACGTTAGGCTTCATTATGTTTGTGATGATATGCATACAGATGCAGAAGCAAAACAGAGAATACGATAGATTGGAAAATACGCACAACGGCATCTATATGGACCGCAACAACTGGGATTTGACTTCGCAGGATGGATGGACCATCGATGTTGCCAAGAACTTCGGCGAGACTATCTATGGTTGGTCGGACGAAGACCCTTTGTGTATGGATATGAATCCAATACGCATCAGGGCAGAAAAGAGCAACCAGCCTATTGAGTTTGCCATGAGCCGCAAGGAGGCGAAGGAAGAGGGCGACTATACGCTTGAGTGTCTTTCGAGTTGTTCGGTTGTTGATGCCACGCTTAGCGTGTGGAGCGAGGGCAAGTGTCTCTCGCAGTTGCGTCTCGACGGCTATGGCTCAGCCTCAAACATTCCGCTCAAGGGATTGTTGTGGGAGGAAAGTCGCAAGATACCATTATTGTGCCAGCAAAACGACAGTACCACATGGGTGGACGATGTTGTCCGTAATGACGCCTGGCGTTATCTCTCTACCGCCCCGTTCCATCACAAAGGTGGAATCATAGAGTATCGTCTGCACATTGGCCAGCACGATGTCAAGGACATTGTGACCAATGGAGGATATGTGAAGATGGTACACGAGGGCGTAAGGAAACAGTAATATCACATCCCTTAATCTTTCTTTATTTTATGCAAACAAAGCGTTTTTTACCGTTATTGCTTCTCCTCCTATTCAACGTAATAGGAGGAGCGGCACAAAACGCCAAGACCGACAAGCCCAAGCGTACCGTAATGCTGGGACAGATTGTCAAGGACTCGTTTACGGGTGTGAGGCTTAAGGCTCATGTCACATTGATGCGCCAGGACAGTACGGTGGTCGACACAATCACCTGCAAAGGATGGTATGGTAACTATTTTGCGCGCTTTAATGTGGAGGCTAAGCCTGCGAAATATATTGTCAAGGCAGAGTGTGAGGGTTATGCTACCAACTGTCAAGACTACGAGATTAAGCGCGTGGCACGCAACCGCGGCTTCAAGATGCCCGACCTAAACCTGAAGAAACTCGCCCAAAGCGACATATATAAAGAGGTGGACTTGGATGGAGTGGTGGTTACGGGCACCAAGGTTAAGTTCACCTATCGTGGCGACACCATCGTGTATAATGCCAGCGCCTTCAATGTGCCCGACGGTTCTATGCTCGACGCTCTTGTGCGCCAGTTGCCTGGAGCCGAGATAAAGAGCAATGGCGACATCTACGTTAACGGCAAGAAGATTGACTACCTCACGCTTAACGGCAAGGACTTCTTCAAGGGCAACAACAAGATTATGCTCGACAATCTGCCCCACTATACTGTGCAAGACCTTAAGGTTTATCATAAGTCAACCGAGAAGAGCCGGCTTGTCGGCAAAGAGGTGGAGAAGAAAGACTACGTGATGGATGTGGAGCTGAAGCGTGAGTACAACCGTGGATACATCTCGAATGCCGAAGTGGCAGGAGGCACACACGACCGCTACATGGCGCGTCTCTTCGGACTTTACTACGACGACCGCACCCGTTTCTCCGTCTTTGGCAATGTGAACAACGTCAATGAGAATCGCAGTCCAGGAAGAGAAGGCGACTGGAGTCCGTCGAACAGTCCGCAAGGTCAGACCGTCACCAAGCAGGTGGGCACGAGTCTTAGCACACAGAACAAGTCGGGCATCTTGCGCGAGCAATTCGATGCCATAGCTTCATGGAACGATGTTACCGACATCACACGCTCTTCAAGCGAACAGTTTGCCTCGGCAGGCAACATCTTCAACCGTTCCAGCTCAACCTCCATGCAGAAGGAATTTCGCCTGAATGCTAACAATCAGATAACCTATACCGATGAGAGTATGTTCTATCTGCAGTCGTCAACATCGTTCAATTATGGCGACGGCACCAACAATTCCTCTTCAGAGCGTGCCACATTCGATTCGGAAGATAATATGACAGCAGATTCCCCCACCAACCGCTCGCAGACAATAAGCCTTACAAAGTTTCGCACAACATCAGTCAACGAGAACCTTATGTTTGGATTTGTCCTGCCCTGGGGCGATATGCTCGGCTTCAATCTGAACGGCAGCTACACATCCAACAAGCCTCAGGACAGTTTCAGCCTTTCTAACAACGAGTATCTGCGCGAGAACAAGAACGACCTGCGACGTGTCTATGCCGACAGCCACAACAATTCCTACAACTATGGTGCATCAGCCAATTACTCCGTTAAGCTGAATAATTGGCAGGTAGGATTGAGCCAGGCATATAATCAGAACATGACTTCTACCAACCAACTCAACTATCGTCTTGAGCATCTTGGCGGCTTGTACAACCGTTTCGATCAGCAGCAGCTCGACCGCTTGCCATCAACTCGCGACTCCCTGCTCCTTGCTCTCGACATGCAGAATAGCAAGACATACAATTTGCTGACACGTCAGTATAAAGGTGAGCCTACTCTGCGGTACAACCACAACAATACATACTTCTCGTTGAAACTGCCTTACCGTCTTGTGCGCGAGCGCATCAACTACCGCTGTGCCTCGGTCGATACAACGGCTGTTCGCCGCAAGTGGCTTGTGGAGCCTTCGCTGTATTTCAACAAATGGAACGATAAGCTTGAATTAAATGCCAGCTATAGCCTTAGCAGTAGCCAACCCGGCATGGAGTCGCTTATGCCTATCGATAACGACATCAATCCGCTTTCACGCCGCGTCAACAACCCTAATCTGAAGACATCCGTAACGCATAACATCAATAGTTATGTTAACTTCATCTTCAAGAACAAGAGCAGTCTGTCGATTGCGCTCAACGGCTCGGTATATACCGACATGATAGGCACACGCACCACCTATAATACGCAAACTGGTGCTTACGCCTATATGAGCGACAACGTGCATTCGGGCAACTGGACTCTCAACCCCAATATTGTCTATTCTGGCAATCTCGACAAGAAGAAACTGTTTGGCATAGAGACACGCCTCTCGCTCGACTACACCAAGAGTACCGACTTCGACATAGCCTACGATGCCGACATCAACAACGCAGCCTCTGTATTGAGTCGTGTCTACACATCAATACTTCGCGACTACCTGAAGCTGTCGTTCCAAAAGGGCGACTTGAGTCTGTCTCTTGTTGCCGATGCACAATGGCGTAACTCTACAAGCAATCGCGACAACTTCCAGACGCTCAATGCCTACGACTACAACTACGGCATGACGCTTTCCTATAAGTTGCCGCTCGGCATACAGCTTGCCACCGACCTAAAGCAATACTCGCGCCGTGGCTATGGCGACAAGTCGATGAACACCGACGACCTCGTGTGGAATGCCTCGCTCACACGCTCCTTCTGCAAGGGACGACTCACCCTTACAGCCGAAGGCTTCGACATTCTCCACCAATTGTCCAACACCACATATACTGTGAATGCACAGGGACGCACAGAAGTATGGCGCAACACCATACCTAATTATATGATGATGCACGTGGCGTATAAACTGACGAAGTCGCCGAAGAAGAAATAAATATATAAAATTGAGGGTGTGTCAAAATGGGAGTTATAGGATTTTAAAAAGAAGTTAACTTCGGGCGAAGCCCAAACTTCCTTCAACTTCTATTTTGACACACCCTCACTAATGACACTCCGATATAAACGATAGTTAGACTTATTTGCAAAAGTATAAATGTCAAGCCAATGCTCAATGCGCACCTCACATAAGATGCACATAGAGCGCTGGCTTTTACTTTTCCAACGAGCTATCTCGATGCCGCTAAAACAACGATTTTAAAAATCGGTAAGCCTAATTACCGGTTTTGAAAACCGCATCAGGCTGCCACTCCAAAAGGAGTTCTTGGACAAGCCAAGCATCCTCGGAGTTCCTCGGCTGATCGCCTTCGGGGAGCAAGCTCTGGCAGGAATTTCACTGTGACTTGTTGCAATGCTCATACATCGTCAGTCCTTTAACTGTCAACAGATATTTCTGACGAGGGTGACGGGGAGAGTTTGGATAAAGCAAACGTACATATCCCTCACTGATAGCCGGCTTCAGATAAAGGTTATAAAAATTGTCTCTTCCCTTTAATTCTAAAGCATCCATCATATTCTTTACTGACAACTTCTGATTTCCTATCACAAAGACCAGTCGTTTGATATTAGCATTATCCGTGTACAACTTACCCTGTACTTGTCCTGTACTTGTCCTGTACTTATACTCTTCTTGCTGGAAACTTGTCCCGCCTACAAGGTTAAGCTGCACTTTCCATTCGTCTGTTGCATGGATGTGAAGGTAACGGTTACGCAAATCCCATTTATCTCCCAACAACAGATTTCGGAAGAAACGTTCCAAATATACAGAGGTATAATCAATTCCTTTCAGAGCATTCTTATAATTTGCACGAACCAAGGCATTACGGAAATACCATGAGTGCCGAGCAAAAAGACTATTATCTACCTTGAAGCCTATTGATCGAAGATAGAGAATTGTGAATACTGCCGTCGTTCTAGTATTGCCTTCGCAGAAAGCATGAATCTGCCACAGACCAGAAACAAATCGAGTAATGTGTTCCACCATGGCGTCAGGTGATATTCCTTTATAGCTAAACACCTTCTCAAGACTGATATCATAGTCAATGGCTCTTCTCAAATCCTCCCAGTTCAAATAGTTTACTGTGTCACCATCAAGTACCCATTCACGTTTCGTGATGTCATAGTCACGCAGTTTCCCTGCATGCTTGAACACACCATCAAAAATTCTCCGATGGACAGAGATATAACCCCCAGTGCTGAAATCCAATGTCTGAGACGAAAGTATCTTGGTGATGTTGGCAGAGACTTTATCCGCCTCTTGCTTTTCATCATCATCGGGCTCGCGCTGAGTTTTCGACTGATAATAGCTTCTTATCAGTTCACGTGCTTCATCAATATCTATTTCGCCCTCAATGTGTTTGCAAGCCGTAGCCTTCAAGTAATCGGAAGTCTGCAAACCATCCACAGCCTGCAGTCCGATTGCAGTCTGCCAAAGAGAGGCTTTCTCCTTCTGGCTCGGCTCTCCTTGGCGGATATACTCGTCAAAGTCGGTATATTGTTGATTGATATCACTCATACAGGATGTCTTTTAATTAAAATCTCTTAGTTTGAACTCTCTATACTGACAAGTCTAAACACATGGAAAATTAAACATCTCCATTATATGTTGTACCAAGACTTCTGATCTACGTTTAATATCATCAATAGTCCACGCATCTAATTTGGCTATTTCATTGTTAATTTCAAGACCATTCTTGTAACCAATAAACCGCTTGCCATCTTTGCTTTGACGATCACGTTTCTCTACGAATGACTTATTCCCCAACGTGCTGTTATAGCCCGTGATTGT
>URQS01000026.1 GCA_900550035.1 uncultured Prevotella sp.
TGCTTATTTTAACACAAAAAAGCTCTCAAAAATTTGGTGATGTCTTAGGAATCATAGTTTCTTCAAAGAAGAAGATGCGAAAGAGCTATATGATAAACTGGAGTCTTTGCTTCACGAGAAACATAATGAGGCAACATATGAATCTCCACTGGTAGGTTCGTTTGTTTCATCATGCTCTTTTCAAAGCAACAAAGGTATCATTACATTAATAATTATTGAACGAGATGATGATTATCAAGTAAAAATGTCATATACTGATAGAATCAATTACATTCCAGTATATAAGAAAAATCATCAGAAGAATCTTGATGATATGTGAAACGCTTTGTAATATTATAGTTACATTGCTGGTTATGTATTCTATTTTGTATCAAATGTATATCCCAAAACAGCAAGAAAAGTAGAAGATTACATAAAGAATGTCATTCTTTATGAAATTTCTATTTTATTTTACATAATTCTAATAATAATTATTATGACAGAAGAAGAAAAGAAAGAGTTTGAGGAATTCTTAGAATGGAAGGCCGAAAAGAAACGCAAAGAAGAAGAAAACAAGATGAAGCAAAAAGAGGCAGAAAGACAAGATAAGGTTAATGCTCAAATGCCTCAAGTAGAGGAAGAGAAAAGCATGGAATTTGATAACAAACAAGTTCCTTATTCTTCAAATAATAAGATTGAAAGCAACAATACCGGGGAAAAACCTACAACCTTCCCATTAGCTTTTGTATTACTAATTTCTTTGATTATTTTTCTCTTTTGTATTTGTATACTAAAAGATTGTTCTGATAATAATCAAACATCTTCTTATAAAACAGAGTCAACTTCTAATAGTGAGGCTGATAAAGAAAGACTTGATTCTCTCACCGCTATAGATGCAGCAGAAACCAAGAGACAGGATAGTCTTAAGAGAGCTAAGAGAATAGACCTGTTAAAAAATACGATAAAGATAAAGAAGGCTTATCTATCATCTCCGAATAGTGCTGGCGGTGTAGACGCTCATCTTGTATGGAAGAATGTATCTAATAAGACTATAAAATATTTAAACTGGAGTGGCTATCCTATAAATGCAGTGGGTGACCCAGTTTCATGTGAAGCTCGTGGAACCATTGAAGGTGGTGGTAAGGTTACTGGCCCTATAAAGCCAGGAGCGACTTATGGTTACGGAACATATTGGGATTGTCTTTGGTACAATTATTCTGCTAAGAAGCTTGTACTAACAGACATCTATATAGAATATATGGATGGTAGCTCTATCCATATAAACAGTAACGAATTGAAATATGTTCGTTAATTTTTAATTGAATACTTTAAATATGTGGGCTTAAACAATTAGGTGCGGAGCATATCGTAGATGTTTGAATAACGCCGAAAAACAAGGAGGAGAAGAGAGCGCAAATGAACATTTTGCGTTCTCCTTTAAGAGAGTGTAAAATAAACTGTGTCAGACTATAATAATAATAGTTTAATACAGTTCTTATAATATGGACAATTTGGGAATAGACTACAAGAAAGCAACCCAACAGCTGCGTAGCGGTGAAGCGCCATTTGGTAAAGACGGTGCTTTGGCTCCTATGCTTGAACGTATTCTAAAAGCAACCTTGAAGGTAAGATGGATACTCACATTAATAGTGTTGACCATGGCTCTGGCAATCGTCGTAATGGCAAGATAAGCAAGCGAAATACTATTTTATAGTATATAGTGTAGAAGGCAATAGAGGTATAATATTTTGTAAAAATTAAAAGCATTTTTATATGGTAAAGTTTGTTATTACAATTCAAAATAAAACATTTTTCACTAAAAAAAGTTTGGCTGAAAGATGTAAGGAAATACTTAATTCATACAAGGATGGTGATAGGTTAAATATGGTTGATGAGAAGTTTATGATAGATTTCTTTATTCAGTTAGCTAAAAGCCACAAGTTAAAAGGAAAGAAGATTGTTGAGGTTTATGTAAGAAAATCAAAGAAGTATCGGAAGAATCTGCAATTTTGGATTAAAAGAGAAGATGGAACAAAAACAGACATTTCATACATTAATTGCATTTGGCCTAGAAAAAAGATTGATGAAATATCGGACGCATGCAGAAGAGCTGTTGAAGACATAGTTACTAAGTACAAATTTAACCATGTTTATCCAACAATTAGTGACTTGAGCGGACATATAATTGCCAGTCCTGATGAAGCTGAAGTTGATCATTACGATATGGACTTTGTCGTTCTTGTAAATAATTGGGTTAAACTAAATGGTGGAGAAGAATATATTTATTCTAAGATAAATGAGACAGAAGACGGATCGGAAATAACAAAGTTTACGGATTCTGAACTTACTGATAGCTTTATTCAATATCATAACTCGCATTCTCACTTGCGGATTTTGACAATAGATGAAAATCGAAAACGAAATAAGTCCAAAAGATAAAAGTGTGAACCGATTCTATAAATTATCATAATCATAATAATTATGTCGAACAAACTAACAAAACAAGATTTTGTTAAACGTGCCGTAGTAAAACATGGAAACAAGTATGATTATTCATTGGTTAATTATCAAAAGAATTCTGTCAAGGTAAAAATAATTTGTCCAGAGCATGGTGTTTTTGAACAAACCCCAGCCGACCACATGGCGGGAAAAGGTTGTAGAAAATGTGGAATTATCAAGAATGCAAAAAGACGAGCAATGACTCAGAAGGAATTCGTTCGAATAGCTAATGAAGTCCATAAGGGAAAATATGATTATAGTCGTGTTGTTTATAAGAATATGGATACAAAGGTAATTATAGGATGTCCTATTCATGGATATTTTGAACAAGTGCCATATTCACATATTCACATGGAATATGGCTGTGAAAAATGTGGTTACGTAATGACGGGCAATAAACTTCGAAAATCAAGAGAGAAGTTTATTAAGGAAGCCAAATTGGTTCATGGTGACAAATATGACTATTCAAAGGTTGACTATAAAAATGCCGATACAGAAGTAACTATCATTTGTCCTATTCATGGAGAATTCAAGCAACAACCAAATAGTCATATAAATCAAAAATGTGGATGTTACGAATGTGGACGCTTAAAAAGTTCCAACAATAGGCGTATCGGAATAAAGAAATTTATTGAGGATTCAAGGAAATCCCACACAGAGAATTATGATTATTCCAAATCTGTATATATCAATAGCAATACCGAAATAGAGATTATATGCCCTGAACATGGATCTTTCTTTCAATTACCTATTCTTCATCGTTACGGGGCAAAATGTCCTAAATGTTGTGGTCGTAATAGAACTACAGAGGAATATATACAGCAATCTAAAATCATTCATGGGAATAAATATGATTACTCTAAAACCATCTATACATATGGTAAAAATAAAGTAATCATAACTTGCCCTGAACACGGGGATTTTGAACAGGCTGCATCTGAGCATCTTAGTGGAAAAGGATGTCCAATATGTGCGAATAATCTGCCAATTTCCGAGATGGTATTTTTAGAAAGAGCACGTGTCAAATATGGTAATAAATTTGATTACTCTCTGATGAAATATCGAGATTATAGAACTCCTATTACAATAATTTGTCCAGAACATGGGGAGTTCACCTTACCTCCTATGTACCATTTAACTTATGCTATGGGATGTGTTGCATGTTCAAGAGACAAGATGAGCAAAGAAATGTCTATGACTACGGAAGAATTCATAGAAAAGGCTATTTATGTTCATGGAAACAGATATGATTATTCTAAAGTTAATTATATAAATGGGAATTATAAAGTTGACATTATATGCAAAAAGCACAATTTATTGTTCAGCCAAGACCCAACTTCGCATTTGTCGGGATGTGGCTGCCCAAAATGCAATGCTTCTAAAATGGAATTAAGAATATGGAGAATGTTGGAAATAAAAGAAATCGATCAGGTTCATCAAAAGACATTTGAATGGCTTAAGTATAAATCTTTTCTTTACCTTGATTTTTATCTTCCAGAATACAACCTTGCAATTGAATGTCAAGAACTCCAACATTTTGGTATAGTAAAGAAAGGTAAAAGGGCATTTGATAATTTGGAAGAAATACTTGTTCGAGATAAGATCAAATATGAGTTATGTAAAAAACATGGCATAAAAATTTTGTATTTTTGCAATGAAGATAGTAAATATATTCCAAACGATTATTTAGATAAAATTTATCATACGCAAACAGAACTTATGAAAGAAATAAAGAAATATAAATAGCCATAATTGATATAGAATCTTGGAGAACCAGCCCAAGTGCCCGTATGGAGAATCTTGAAGAGCATAGTTCCATTCTTTTTCTTCCCATGCGACCCAGCTTTCGCCTAATAACTATCCTGCATACTTGCAGATTGCGAGTTAGATGGAGACGCAAGCATAACTTTCACAAGTTCGGATAGTAACATGATAAATATCGCTAAAAGTTGGTTATTTCGAAATAAATGGTGTATTTTTGCACAAAAATCATTAGAATGGAGAATTATGGAAGAAAAATTATCAACTATATATTTGGTAAGCGGTCAAACAGCTCTACAATATCTTATGAGCGTGAGCAAAAAGTACAGGCAGATAGCGACCGAAGCGATATTCGAGTGTTTGAGACTGGGATATCCACTCAACGATATGGAAATAACAGGCAAAGCTCGCGAACTGCTGAGGAAGAGGAATGTAATAGGTTGATCAGTATTGCCAAAGAGAACAACTTATACATAGATAAGGCTGATTGGGATAAATTCGGCAATCGACGAATGATTCCAACAGGAGAGAGTGTTGTCTTTTTGAGCAAGGACGGAAGTGTCTTCACAAAGATGAAATCTCCATTTTCCAAGGCTCCTTTGAAACAGACTCATCCAGAGGATATTATATATGAGCATCTGATACACAACATATTATTTCCTAATACAAGATACCGATTCATAGGAATATCTGAAGACATTAAAGGTATCAGAATCGTCTTGCAGCAAAAGAACATATCTTCCATGTTTAGAGTTCCTACCCAAAATATGATAGATGATTATCTTCGAAATGTATTGGGATTATCAAAGGAAGACAAATATTTCTATGGGAATGAATATTTGGCAATTACGGATATTTCGAACCTTAGTGACAATGTACTTTGCGATGAAGATGGAAAGTTATATTTCATTGATCCCATCATCAGATTGAAAAGACCTGCTCAAGAAGTCTGGAATTATCTCTATAATACGAGATGTATTTAGTGATTGAAAATTACAAGCAAAAATACAACATGCAGATATTATTAGCAAACGCCAAGATAATGTTCGGCAAGACGGACAGGAAAGCTGTGTCTACCCCACTCTTCCAGAGCGTGGCAGACACATTGGCTGCGGAAATGGCAAGGATGGACGTAGAGGATTTGGCTAGGCAGCTGGATTGCAGCAAGAAGATAGCGGCTGAAAACTGGATACGCTACCAGAACTTTATGGCAGCCGAGAAGATGCCAGCCCTACTTGCCTACAACGGTCAGGCATACAAGCATCTACGAGCCGGCACCTTGAGCGACGAGGCATTGGAGTACGCCCAGAAGCATCTTTGGATAACGTGTTTCCTATATGGTCTGCTTCGCCCTATGGACGGCATCGTGCCCTATCGTATGGAGCATTGCGTCACACTCGAAGCCACAAACGACAGGCCCATCAATCAGTTTTGGAAGAACAGGCTGACAGATGTGCTTATTGATAGCGTCAAGGCAGACGACGGCATCCTACTGCATCTCTCCACCGAGGAATATGAACACCTGTTCGACTGGAAGAGGGTATGCAAGGAAGTGACGGTCGTGCAACCTCTCTTCTATGTGCGGCAGAAAGACGGCAGACTGAAGATGCAGGCTGTATGGGCTAAGTCGTGCCGCGGAGCTATGGTACGCTTCATTCTTAACAACCGCCTCGTCACTCCCGAAGAACTCTCCGCTTTCAGCTACGAAGGCTTTGAATACGCTCCGCAATTAGGCGACTCGAAAAATCCGCATTTCGTAAGAGAATTTATCAAGTAATACAGAGCTGTACGAGAGGTAAAAAACATTACCACGCCTCAAGCTTGTCTGCAATCTCCGGCATCTTGTCCTTGCTGAACACAGGATTCTTGCCTTCCTTCTTCTGTTGGCGATAGTCCTGCAGCAAGAAAACGGCTTGGCGCGAGAGCATGACTATTGCCACAAGATTGCAGAGGGTGAGAAGCGCCATCGTGATGTCGGCAAGGCTCCATGCAAAATCAAGCGACACCACGGCTCCCGTCATCACCATAGCCGCCACGGCAAGACGATAGACAAACACGCCAAGCTTTGTATCCTTGATGTACCTGACGTTGGTCTCACCATAATAGTAGTTGCCGATGATGCTGCTGAATGCAAAGAGCCATATCATCACAGCCACGAAGGGATTGCCTATACTTCCGATTTCGTGGGTCAAGGCATCCTGGGTGAGTTGTATGCCGTTGGAGGCTGTCACGTCCACCCCACTAACAAGTATGATGAATGCCGTACAAGAACATACCACCAAGGTATCCGTGAACACGCCCAAGGCCTGTATCAATCCTTGCTTAACGGGATGGCTCACAGTAGCCACGGCAGCCGCATTAGGTGCACTACCCTCGCCCGCCTCGTTGCTGAACAAGCCTCGCTTGACACCCTGTATTATGGTCACGCCAAGCACTCCGCCCGCAGCCTGATTGAATCCGAAAGCGTTCTCTACAATGGTAAGCAGCACCTTAGGCAAAGAGCTGATGTTCCAAACCACCACTCCTATGGCTATCAGAAGATAGACGACAGCCATTACGGGGACAACCGTTGAGGAAAACTTTGCCACTCTATGAATGCCGCCGAAGATGATGAGCAAGGTGAGTGCCGTGAGCACTATGCCCATAGTGGCAGGATCTATGCCGAAAGCCTTCTGCCAAGCCAGACAAATGGTGTTGCTCTGAACGGAATTATAGGCGAAACCGAACGTGATGATCATCAATACGGCAAAGAGAATGCCCATCCATCCCTTGCCCAGTCCGTACTTCATGTAATAGGCTGGTCCGCCATAGAAGGAAGTCTTGCCTTTGCGCTTATACAATTGGGCAAGCGTCGACTCGATAAATGCCGACGACGAGCCCAGCAAGGCCAGCATCCACATCCAGAACACGGCTCCAGGTCCGCCTATGCTTATGGCGGTGGCTACGCCTGCAAGATTGCCCGTACCTATTCTGCTTGCCAACGCCACAACGAATGCCTGAAACGAAGATATGTGCTTCATCTCGCCATCCACCTTAACATCCATCGACAATTCGTCCTCGCCTATCTCATCTGGCTGTACCTTGTCGGGATGCAGCAGCAGTCTGACCATCTCCCTGATGAGACGGAACTGAACAAAACGAGTACGCAAAGTGAAAAACACGGCACAGCATATCAAAACCGTAATGATGATATACGACCAAAGGAAATCGCTAACCTGAACTAAAATATTCTGTACTAAATCTATCATTTTATCTGCAAAAAACTGTATATCTTATACTTTCAGACTGCAAAATTACTAATTTCCTTTCAGAAAAGAGCCTTTCATAACATTCTTAGACTCGCCATAAATAACTTTTCTATGTAAATTGACTCAACTCATTATTAATTTGTACCTTTGCATCTACGAATCGACTAACTTAAAAAGTAATATATGAAACGACTTATGGGAATAATCACAATGCTTTGCAGCCTGTTTGGCTGTAGCGCTCAAACAGAAGGATTCAAGAGCCTTACGGTAAAAGAATACGCCAAGGCTATTGAGGATACTGCTATCGTACGACTCGACGTACGTACGGCAGAAGAATTTGCTGAAGGACATATTGCCAAGACACGAAACATAGATGTGCTCAAGAACGATTTTGAGAGCAAGGCTGTCGCTATGCTTCCGAAGAACCATATCATTGCCGTAAACTGCAGAAGCGGAAAGCGAAGCAAGAACGCAGCCCGGATACTTGTAAAGAACGGATTCAAGGTGATCGAACTGGATGGCGGTTATAACGATTGGGTTAAGAACAGAATGCCCGTAACAAAGTAAACATGCATACACGACTTACTACATTATGAAAGCATACACTTATATAGAGAAGGGCAAGTTCGCATTAACAGACAAGCCGAAACCTGAACTTCAAGAGTCTACCGACGCCATCGTGCGCGTAACACTTGGCAGCATCTGCACGAGCGACCTACACATCAAGCACGGAAGCGTGCCACGTGCCGTAAAGGGCATTACCGTAGGACACGAGATGGTGGGCGTGGTAGAACAGATAGGTAGCGACGTTAAGGGCGTAAAGCCCGGCGACCGCGTTACGGTAAATGTGGAGACTTTCTGTGGCGAATGCTTCTATTGCAAGCATGGCTACGTCAACAACTGCTCCTCGCCTCATGGCGGATGGGCTCTCGGATGCCGTATTGACGGAGGACAGACGGAATATGTACGTGTGCCGTTGGCTACGCAAGGACTCAACCGTATTCCGGATAGCGTTACCGACGAGCAGGCCCTCTTCGTAGGCGACGTGCTTGCCACGGGCTTCTGGGCTGCACGCATTAGCGAAATCAGCAAGGAGGACACAGTCCTGATAATTGGTGCCGGACCTACAGGCATCTGCACTCTGCTTTGCGTAATGCTCAAGCACCCCAAGCGCATAATAGTGTGCGAACCCTCAGAGGAGCGCCGCAACTTCGTCAAGGAGCATTATCCCGAGGTGTTGCTCACAACTCCCGACGAGTGCCGCGACTTCGTGCTGAAGAATAGCGACCATGGCGGAGCTGACCGTGTGCTGGAGGTGGCTGGAGCTAAGACCACATTCCAGTTGGCTTGGCAATGTGCACGTCCTAATGCCATAGTTACGGTTGTAGCCCTATACGACGAGGCGCAGATTCTGCCTTTGCCCGATATGTATGGCAAGAACCTCACATTCAAGACTGGAGGAGTTGACGGATGCGACTGCGAGGAGGTGCTACAGCTTATAGAGCAGGGCAAGATTGACACTACCCCACTCATCACCCATCGCTTTCCTCTGAGTAGTATAGATGAGGCTTATCGCATATTTGAGAACAAAGAAGAGGGAGTAATAAAGATAGCCATTTACAATGAATAAGATAACGATGCTCGGCACGGGCAGCGCCACAGTTTCCCATATCTACAATACTTGTTTTGTGCTCTCTACCGCCACCACCAGGCTGCTTGTTGATGCAGGTGGCGGCAACGGCATTCTCACCCAGTTGCGCAAAGTCGGTCTCCCAATTTCTGACATCCATCATCTGTTCGTTACCCACGCCCATACTGACCACGTGTTGGGCGTAATATGGGTGATACGTATGGTAGCACAATGTAAGGGCTACGAGGGCCATTTGCACGTCTATGGCAACGACAAGGTGATGAAGGTAGTACACACTATAATCGATATGATACTGACTAAGAAACAATTGAACAAAGTAGCCGAACGTGTTGTCTTTTATCTACTTACCGACGGAGAGAGTTTCGAAGCAGGAGACATACGCCTCACTTGTTTCGACATTCATTCTACCAAAGAGAAGCAATATGGATTTCGTGCACAGCTGCCAGACGCTACTGTTGTGGCGTGTCTTGGTGACGAGCCATACAATCAGATCAACCGCCCCTACGTAGAGCATGCCGACTGGATGATGTGCGAGGCGTTCTGCCTGTATGCCCAGCGCGACACATTCAAGCCTTACGAGAAATGTCACAGCACAGCTCTTGATGCTGGCCGACTTGCTGCCGAACTTGACATAAAGAATCTCATATTGTATCATACCGAGGAGAAGACACTCTCCACACGCCGAGAGAGCTACACAAAGGAGGCTGCCGAGAACTTCAAGCGAAAGATTGTTGTACCTGACGATTTGGAGGAGATAAGCCTCGCTTAGAGTATGAAACAGGAAATAATCAACAACATAAACCTTCTGGCCATGGAGGGCGCGCCCTTCCTCTTTGTAATCAACTACGACGGCGACGACGCCTACATCCGACGGCTGAAGGATATTGATCCAGAGGAATGTCTATACGACTTTGAAGGGATGAGTAATGCTGGCTATACAGACATCGACAAGCACGCCATACCCTCCGCCATTCGTTGGGACATAGATGCGCCTACTTACGAGAGTTATGAGCGAAGCTTCAACATCATCAAGGGCAACATGCTGGCTGGCAACAGCTATCTCGCCAATCTCACCTGCAAGGTACACGTAAGCTGCAATCTCACGCTTGAGGACATCTTTCGTCATTCCAAAGGCAAATACAAGCTTCTGCTAAGGGGCGACGAGAATAGGGGCAAACGCTTCGTATGCTTCTCGCCCGAGAGTTTTCTCAGGATCAAAGACAGACGCATCTACTCCTACCCCATGAAGGGCACCATCGACGCCTCGCTGCCCAATGCCAGGCAAGAACTGATGGACGACAAGAAGGAGGCTGCCGAGCACGCCACTATCGTAGACCTCATACGCAACGACCTGAGCCGTGTGGCCTCCGGAGTAAGGGTAGACCGCTATCGCTACATCGACACACTCCACACCAATAAGGGCGACATTCTGCAAACCAGCTCCGAAATAAGCGGACTGTTGCCCCACGACTATCACCTGCATCTGGGCGACATAATAGCCGCACAGCTGCCGGCAGGTTCAATCACGGGCGCACCAAAGAAGAAGACCGTGGAGATAATACATGAAGCTGAGAACTACCACCGTGAATACTACACCGGCGTTATGGGCATCTACAACGACGGATGTCTGAACTCTGCCGTAATGATAAGGTTTGTTGAGCAAGGCGCTCAGGGCATGGCGTTCAAAGCGGGTGGAGGTATCACAGCCCAGAGCTGCTGCCGCAAGGAGTATGAAGAGGTATTGCAGAAGATTTACCTGCCAATAGCAGCTGAGAAACAAAAGCAATAATAGATTGTAAAACAACAGATTGTAAAATTTCATTATAATAAAACTATAACTATGAAAAAATCATCATCTATTATGAAGTCAGCCCTATGGCTGATGCTATTGCTCGTATTGCCATTGCAGATTATAGCTGCCAGCCTGGGCGAGGTAGGCAAGCGGCTGGCATCGCTGCCCGGAGTGAGCAATTTGGAGACCTTGAAGAGCAAGCACTTTCAGGAGAAGTACGTTTTCTTCATCAAACAACTGCTCGATGCCAAGGATGCCTCCAAAGGCAATTTCGAGCAGCGAGTAATATTGTGCCACCGCGGATTCGACCGTCCAACGGTACTCGTCACAGAAGGCTATAACGCCAACTACGGATTGCGCGAAGGCTATATCGAGGAATTGTCCGAAATATTCAATACCAACATCGTATTGGTAGAATACCGCTACTTCGATAAGTCGATGCCTACACCATGCCTCTGGCAGTATCTGACCGTGGAGAACTCGCTCTACGACCTTCATCACGTCAACCAGACTCTGCGCACTATGTACAAGGGCAAATGGATAGCTACGGGCATCAGCAAGGGCGGACAGACCACCATGTTCTATCGCTCCTACTTCCCCGACGACGTAGACATATCTGTGCCATACGTGGCTCCATTGAACAGAAGCGTGGAAGACGGCCGACACGAGAAATTTCTGCAGCACAAGGTCTCTACCAAAGAAAACCGCCAAAAGGTGCTCGACTTCCAGCTGCTCCTATTCAAGCGTAAAGCTACGCTACTGCCAATGCTCGACGAATATTGCCGCAAGCAGCACTACACATTCAATGCGCCCATAGACGAGATTTTCGACTTCTCGGTGCTTGAGTATGCGTTTGCCTTCTGGCAGTGGGGCTACGACATCAACAAGATTCCTACAGCCACCGCTACCGACCGACAGGTGTTTGACTATTGGATAAACATGTGCGAACCCAACTATTTCGCAAATCAGAACACCTTAATATCGTTTAATGTGCAGGCTGCCCGAGAGCTGGGCTATTACGGCTACTACACTAAGCCCTTCAAGAAATATCTCAGCATCAAGACAGCCAAGGGCTATCTACGACGTCTCATGCTGCCTAAGGGCACCGAAGACACCCGTTTCGAACCGGCACTCTACCGTCACACCGTAGACTACCTCACACACAACGACCCCAAAATGGTGTACATCTATGGCGACATCGACCCATGGAGCGCATCGGGCGTCTACGGTCTACCCTTCACCAAGAACAAGCAAAACCTCCATGTCTACATGCTCAAAGGAGGCTCGCACAGCACACGCATACTGTCCTTCCCTCAGCCTAGACGCCAGGAAATAATCAATCTGATAGGCGGATGGCTTAATCCGACTGCCGACAATTAAAATTACATAAAAAAACGCACAAGGCAACCACAATCATGAATATTTTTGTGGTTGCCTTGTGCGTTTTGGCTTAATGCTTGTCGCACTTTCAACAACAAAGCCACTGAAAATCAGTGGCTTTGTCAATGTTCAATATAAGTTTATTCCGGTATATTGGATTTATCCGAAATTGTCGTACATAATGCTCTCTGGGTCTACGCCGAGCGAATCGAGGTAGTCGGTAACTGTCTTGATGAGCATAGGAGGTCCGCAGAGATAGTACTCGCAATCCTCTGGAGCCTCGTGGTCCTTCAAGTATGTATCGCGGATACAGTTTACTGCAAATCCTTCGTAATACTTCACGCCCTGAGCATCGGCAACAGGGTCCTTGCGGTCGAGAGAGAGGTGGAAGTGGAAGTTAGGATATTCCTTCTCCAGTTCCCAGAAGTCCTCAAGGAAGAAGGCTTCACCAAGAGCACGTGCGCCATAGAAGAAGTGGAGCTCACGGTCGCGAGTGTGAAGAGTCTTGGTCATGTGCATGATCTGAGCACGCAGAGGAGCCATACCTGCACCACCACCAATCCAAATCATCTCCTTACCTGAAGTGAAGTTAGGATGGAAGTCGCCATAAGGACCTGACATCATAACCTTGTCACCCGGCTTCAAAGAGAAGATATATGAAGAAGCGATACCTGTAGGAACGTTCTGGAATCCAACCTGCGGACGTGGCAGGAACGGAGTAGTGGCAATACGCACGGTAAGTGTGATGATGTCACCCTCGTCAGGATAGTTTGCCATAGAGTAAGCACGTACTGTCGGCTCTGGATTGTGAGCCTTAAGCGAGAAGATGTTGAACTTCTCCCATGTTCCGATGTACTCCTTGCCGATAAGATCCTTGTCGAAGTCCTTGTCGTAGTCGATGCAGTCGTATGCAGGAATCTTGATCTGTGCATAAGAACCAGGAACGAAGTCCATGTGCTCGCCCGGAGGCAAGGCAACCTTGAACTCCTTGATGAATGAAGAAACGTTCTTGTTCGAGATGACCTCGCACTCCCATTCCTTAACACCCATAACCGAATCGGGCACCTTGATCTTCATGTCCGACTTAACCTTGCATTGGCATCCCAGACGCCAGTTGTCCTTGATCTGCTTGCGTGTGAAGTGAGGCTTCTCAGAGTCGAGAATCTCGCCACCACCTTCAAGCACCTGAACCTTACATTGGCCGCAGCTTGCCTTACCGCCGCAGGCAGAAGGCAGGAAGATACCATTCTCGTTGAGTGTAGTCATCAACGAAGAACCCTGGGGTACGTTGATGGTCTTGTCGCCATTGATTTCGATGTTGACATTACCACTCGGGCTAAGGAACTTCTTAGCTACGAGCAGGATGACAACCAAGAGGAGTATCACAACAAGGAAAACTCCGATACTTGCAAATATAAATGATGTATTCATAACGTTGAGTCCTCCTTATTATATTTTAAGACCAGAGAAGCACATCATAGCCATAGCCATGAGTCCTACTGTGATGAATGTGATGCCGAGACCCTGGAGAGGCTTTGGCACGTCGCTATACTGCATCTTCTCGCGGATGGCACCCATAGCTACGATAGCCAAGGTCCAGCCGATACCGCTACCAAGAGCGTACACAAGAGCGTCAACAACACTACCTATATACTGCGAGTTGGACGGGTCGAGATTGATGCGCTGCTGCATGAAGAGCGAAGCACCCATGATTGCACAGTTAACGGCGATAAGCGGAAGGAAGATACCCAGAGCCGCATAGAGCGACGGAGAGAACTTCTCTACTACCATCTCTACCAACTGCACAATACCTGCGATAACGGCAATAAAGAGGATGAAGCTCAGATATGAAAGGTCTACGCCCTCAACCAGACAGTCGGGACCCAACACCTTGGTCTGCAACAGATAGTCGACAGGCACGGTGACGAGCAATACGAATGTCACGGCAAGACCCAGTCCCAATGAAGTCTTCACATTCTTCGATACGGCAAGGAACGAACACATGCCGAGGAAGAAGGCGAATATCATGTTGTCCACAAAAATGGACCGGAAGAAAAGGCTTATTAAATGTTCCATTGTTTACTTCTGATTATTTTTCTTTGTAAAAGTAAGCTCTATGAATCCATATTACGCATCCCAGGAGGATGAGCGCCATGGCTGGCATTGTCATCATACCATTGTTGAGATAGCCTGCATCGTAAACACTCTGCGGGATAAGCTGGAAGCCGAGCAATGAGCCACGACCAAACAGCTCGCGCAGACCGCCTACTGCTACAAGGATGTAAGCATAGCCAAGACCGTTGCCCACACCATCAAGGAATGAAGGCCAAGGCTTGTTCTGCATGGCGAATGCCTCAAGACGACCCATGAGGATACAGTTGGTGATGATAAGACCTACGTAAACCGAAAGTTCTACGCTCACGTCGTAGACGTAAGCCTTCAGAATCTGGCTGACGATAGTAACAAGAGCTGCAACTACTACCAACTGCACAATGATACGGATGCGGTTAGGGATGGTGTTGCGGATGATTGAGATAATCACGTTGGCGAATGCTGTAATCACCGTCACGGCAAGACCCATCACGATAGCAGGCTTGAGCTGTGATGTCACGGCAAGAGCCGAGCAGATACCAAGCACCTGTACGAGGATAGGGTTGTCGAGGTTCAGAGGATTGGTGAATGCAGCCTTATTCTCTTTTGAAAACAAACTCATAATCTTTTTCCTCCTCCTTATTTAGATGTTAAGAATTTAGTGTACTCACCCAGGCAGTTCTTGAGCATATCGCTCACACCGTTACAGGTAAGTGTAGCACCGGTTACGGCATCGCATTGTGTAGTAGGATCGTTTACTTCGCTCTTCTTTACTACAGAGAGAGCCACGTCTTCCTTGCCTGCTGCAAAGATGTGCTTACCCTTGAACTGATCCTGCCAAGCACGCGAGTCCTTGATTTCTGCTCCAAGACCTGCGGTCTCGCCCTCATGATTGAAGTAAGCGCCATAGACAGTCTGCTTGTCGGCATTTACGGCAATATAGCCATTGATGCCACCCCAAAGACCCATACCATAAACCGGTATGACGTACTTGGTCTCGCCGTCAACGTTGCAAACATACAAAGCAAGCTTGCCTTCCTTCATCGAAGCGCTATTGCAGAGAAATCCTGCCTTAGTGCCACCCTGTGTGCCCTGCTCAATCACTTCACCTTCGCGGTTGATGATTTCGTCGGCAGTAATCACCTTATTATATTTGTCTGTAGCCTCAGCTCCGTCGATGTCGCGGATATTGAGAGCTGCGAGAATCTGCTTCTTCTTATCGAGAGCCACGTTCTCGTCCTGCTGCGGCTTAAGTGTAGAAGACACGAAGGCAAGCAAGAACGCAACGATAACTACGATAACTACAGAATATACGATTGTATAGGAGTTTGAACTGGTGTTCAGTCCTTTCTTCTTTGTTTCTTCCATATTCCCAAAAAGTTATTTGTTGGTCAAACGTTTCATTCGCTTAGAGATGTTCTTCTGTACTACACAGTAGTCGATGAGCGGAGCGAACATGTTCATGAAGAGGATGGCGAGCATCATACCCTCTGGATAACCAGGGTTCATAACGCGGATGATGACAGCCATAATGCCGATGATAGCGCCATACCAGTACTGTCCGCATTGTGTGCGGGCTGAGGTAACGGGGTCGGTAGCCATGAATACAGCACCAAAGCAGAAGCCACCCAATACGATGTGCTCATACCATGCGATAGGAGTCATGCCGAGAGCCTCGAATGTGTAGGCTGCTACAGCACCACCAACGAACACGCTGAGCATAGTGCGCCATGAAGCGATGCCAGTCCAAAGCAGGATGACAGCACCAATAGCAATAGCGATAACGCTTGTCTCGCCTATTGAACCAGGGATAAGACCTGTAATCATGTCGCAAAGACTGTTGTTGACAGCTGCTCCCTGGGCAATCTCACCAAGCGGAGTAGCGCAGGTGAATGTATCAGGCAGAGTGTTGCCAAGTCCGAAGATTGTGTCGTTAGCCACCCATACTGCGTCGCCACTCATCTTGGTAGGATAAGAGAAGAAGAGGAACGCACGTGTAACGAGAGCCACGTTGAAGATGTTCATACCGGTACCTCCGAATATCTCCTTACCGATAACTACGGCAAAGGCTACGGCTATGGCAAGTGCCCACAACGGACAGCCTACGGGGATGATGAGCGGGATGATGATACCCGAAACGAGGAAGCCCTCCTGAATCTCCTCGCCCTTCCATTGTGCCCAGGCAAACTCGATGCCGAGACCAACTACGTAGCTGACGATGATTTTAGGAAGCACCTGCAATGCTCCATAGATGAACATTGAGAAGAACGAAGCGTCAGCCAAAGCGCCGGCAGCCTTATAGTTCTGGAATCCCACGTTGTACATACCGAACAGCAAAGCCGGAAGCAACGCTATTACTACGAAGCTCATGATACGCTTCGAGTCGATGGCGTCGTGAATGTTTACACCGGTCTTGGATGTCTGGTTGGGTACAAACAGGAAAGTCTCAAAGCCGTCGAACAAGCTGCGGAAAGCGTGGAGCTTTCCATTAGGCTCGAAATTCGGCTTGATGTCGTTAAGATATTTTCTTAGAAAATTCATACTTTTCTCTTTGTAATTAAATTAAATGTTAAGCATTCTCCTTGCGGAGCATGTCGAGACCCAGACGCACGATGTGCTGGAGTTCGAGCTTTGACGAGTCTACAAACTCAGCCACAGCGAAATCCTCAGGAGCCACCTCATAGATGCCAAGCTGCTCCATGCGGTCGATGTCGCCAGCTATGATGGCCTTGACGAGATATTCGCCATAGATGTCCATAGGCAGCACCTTGTCGTACTCGCCACTCATAATCATGTGGCGCTCGCCACCTTTCACACGGGCATCGAGGCTGTACTCCTTATTCTTGCCCAAGAGCCATGAGAAGTAGCTGCGGTTGACTGAGAAGTCGTTGGTACGCGGAAGTATCCAGCCCAACATCTCGTCTACGTTGTCGCCCTCAGGAATTGCTGTAATCTCTGAAGTGTGACCACCTACGAAGTCATCGGCTGTACACTTACGACCAGTCAACGGGTTGCCGTTGATGATGCGCACATGCTCGGTTGAAGCGAGCTTGCCTTCCAGAAGACTTGCGATGGGCTGACCTACGAGCACCTCTGCATAAGCCGGATTGTTCACCTCGCTACCAGCTACAGCCACAAGGCGACGAAGGTCTACCTTGCCCGTGTTGAACAGTCGGCCGAAGAAGATAACGGCAGTCGGGTCTACAGTCCAAACCACCTCGCCCTTGTTGACGGGAGCGATGTTGTTCACCTGAACGCCTACGTTACCGGCAGGACAAGGACCGTCGAACACGTTCACCTCAACGTCCTTGGCTGATGTCAAGGCAGAACTTGTCTGCTGAGCACCAATACCGAGATAAGTCTTAGCAATCTTCGACAAAGCGGTCAAACCAGTCTGGAAGTTGTTCTCGTTGCCTTGCAGTTCAAACTCGAAGTTGCCTGCGAGAGGCATGTCGCGCAAAGCGCTTACGAAGATAGCGCGAGGCTTCTGGTCGGGAGTTGTTGACACAGCATAAGGCAGCTGGTTGATATAGCCGAACAATCCAGCCTCAAGCAGAGCCTTAACTACGGCATCGCCATCAAGCGAAGCCACCTGTTTCTGACCGAAGTCAACAAACTGCTGATCCTTGTCAGCCTCTACGACAACGCGCAATACCTTGCGACGGTCGCCTCTGACAACTGCCTGCACTACTCCACTCACGGGTGAGGCGAACTTGACGTCAGTCTGCTTCTTGTTGACAAACAGAGCGTCGCCAGCCTTCACGTGGTCGCCTTCGCGTACTACCACCTTCGGGGTCATGCCTACAAAGTCATCAGGTACAAGGGCATATTGGGCAGTAGCCTTAACCGGGAATTTCTGCTCGGCGGCCTTTCCCTTAAGGTTGATGTCCAAACCCTTACGTAACTTAATTACATTTGCCATAAATATAAAAAATGATAAGATTTTTGCTGTTATTTGGTTTTTGCCATATTTCATGGTTTTATGGCTCCAAAGTTGCCCACAAAATTAACAAAAATTTGTGAGGTAAATATATAAAAAGCCTTAATAATTAACCATATTAAGGCCTTTATTATACGTTTTACACAATCTTAATTCATTAATCTGCAATAATGACATTTCGACTTTGCAAAATCCTACCAAATTTTATCAAAACACGCACAAAATGATGCAAATCAAGAACTATATGAATTTGCAGCCACAACAAAGGTTGTATGAAATCCTGCCACGGGTGTTTCGGCAAGCCAAAGGTCGCCCTCCTGCGCCAGCATCATCTGTCGCGAAAGGGGCAGTCCGATGCCTGTACCCGAAGGTTTTGTCGTGAAGAAAGGCACAAATATCTCGCGTGCCTCCTTAGGCGGTATGTGTGGAGCGTCGTTGCTGACCAACAGTAGCGTGCGCGTGTCGTCATAATCCAGGCGCAGGTCAATGTTGCGAGCGCCAGCCTCTATTGCATTCTTCGTGAGGTTTACCATAACCTGTCGCAACATTCCGCTGTCGGCACTCACACGTTCCTGGCTATTGCCAATATTCATGTGCCACACAATCGAGGGATAGAGCGTGCGCAGACTTCTTGTCAGTCCGTCTATACTCACATCTTCTATATGCGGAGCCTGCAGTTGTGTCAGTTTGCGATAGCTTTCTACGAAGGTCTGCAGATTGACGCTTGTGTCGCGAATAGCCTGCATTCCCTCTTCAAGAGAGGTTCCCTTCACGAGAGGCGAACTGATGTAGGCTTGTGTTATGCTCGATATAGGAGCCACGGCATTCATAATCTCGTGAGTCAGCACACGCGTCAGCCGTTGCCACGACTCCACCTCGCTACGTGCAAGCAGGCGGTTTATCTCGCCACTCATTTCGTTGAGAGCCGCCTGAAGGTCGCGCTCACCATGAAACATACGGTTGTCAGGCAGACGAAAGGTGAAGTCGCGATTGCGTATTGCCTCGCGCATCAGCCTTACCCTTAGCGAGAGAAGCCGTTGGTGACGCCATTGCCACATCAGCAGCATGACAATAATCAGCACCAGTAGTATTATAATATAATAAGGAGTAATTTCCATCGGTCCTGTCCCTTAAGTCGTTTATTTCTTAAGTTTCTTGTATAGCGTCTGTCGGGTTATTCCCAGCATCTCAGCAGCCTTACTCATGTTGCCGCGACATTGTTCTACAGCCCGTTGTACGTGTTCCTGCTCCATCTGGTCGAGCGGCACCACCTCGCGATTGCTGTCTATGGCATCACGCAGAACGCCTATCAGCTTGTCGTTGTCCCAAGGTTTGGTGACAAAGTCGGCTGCTCCATACTTCAGTCCGTTCACAGCCAGCTGTACGTCGGCATAGGCTGTGATGAGCACCATGGGCGTATTGGGGTGCAGCTTCTTTATTGTGCGCAACCAGAACAGTCCGTCCTGCCCCGTATTCACTCCGAGCGAGAAGTTCATGTCGAGCAGCACAGCATCAACATTCTGCTCGTTGGCAAGCGTCGCCACAAGCGTGTCGGGCGAAGTCAGAGTCACGACATGTTCAAATTCAGCTGCAAGACAAATCTTCAGGGCCGTGAGTATTGCCGTATTGTCGTCTACTACTACAATCGTGTTGTATGGATAGTTCATTTTTCATCAATTTGTTTTAACCACTTACAAAAGTACAAAATTAATTGTATGATTTTCATACACTTTTTTACAAATCTCGCCAAAACCACCCATTTTCTTCACTTTCTATTGTTATTAGCCTTTTGTTTATTCATAATTTTGTGGTGTAAAAAATAATTCACAACAATATGAAGCGACTATTTCTATCCATATTCACCCTCGCCGCAGGCGTAAGCATCAACGCCTCCGAGCCGTGGACTGTAGAGCGTTGCATGCAGTATGCCTCCGAGCACAGCCATACCGTACGTCAGCAACAGTTTGCCCTTGACGACAGCCGTGCCTCCAAGACACAGGCTATTGGAGCCTTTCTGCCGAGCGTCTACGGTTCGGTATCGGGACAGATGAACTTCGGACGTGCCATCAATCCTGAGACCAATACTTATACCGATGTCAGCACATTGTATAACGGTTACGCTCTGCAGGCTTCGCTCACCATCTTCGACGGTCTCCAGCGCTACAACCAGTTGCGCATGGCTCGAGCCAACGTGGCTATGGGGCGTAGCGGAGTACTTGCCGAGAAGGACGATGTGGCGCTCAAGGTGTACAAGGCCTACATGGACCTCGTCTATTGCGAGGGAGCCGTAGCCCAGACCTCCAAGAAGCGTGACGAGAGCCGTGCCCTACTCCATCAGACCGAAGTGATGGCTGAGGTTGGACAGAAGAGCGATGCCGACGTGGCGCAGATGCGTGCCACTCTTGCAGCCGACGAGTATGAGCTTGCCCACATGCAGAGTCAGACCACTAAGGCAAGCCTCGCCCTCAAGCAGCTCATGAACTACCCCGTCGACTCCACTCTTAACGTAGTACAGCCAAGCCTGACATTCGCCCCCGCAACCACAGAGTCGCCCAACCAGGTGTTTGCCTGCGCTTCCACATCCAATCCGCGCATTCTCAAGGCGCAACAAGGCGTAGAGGCTGCCCGATTCAATCTGCGTGCCGCTCGTGGTGCCTTGCTTCCTTCTCTCTCTCTCTCGGGTGGCGTGTCCACCTCTTTCTATAAGAACATGGACCAAGGAGGACACGCCTCCTTCTCCTCTCAGTTCAAGAACAACACGGGCGAATTTATCGGTCTGTCGCTAACTATACCGATTTTCAATCAGCTCTCAACTTCGTCTGCCATCCGCCGCCGCAAGATTGCTCTCGACCAGGCTCGCGAAAACCTTGAATACGAGCAGGCAGAACTCCATCGCATCATAGTCGAAGCTTCTGCCGACGTAGACAATAGCGCCAAGGAAGTCATCAAGATGCAGGAGCAGGTAGAGGCTGACAGCCTTGCCTCGCATCTCACCACACGCAAGTATGAGGAGGGACTTGCCTCGTCGATAGATGTCAAGACGGCTGCCGTGACGCTATTGCAGAGCAGAGTGAAACTGCTGCAGAGCCAGCTCACCATGGCATACAATCAAAGATTATTAGCTTATTATAAAGGAGAAAGATTATGGACCGACCAATAGAAAAGAAATCATTTCCCCGTCGCTACATCTATATTTGTGCGGGGGCTGTTGCCGTAGCTGCCTTGCTTGCGTGGCTTGTCTTCGGCAGTACGGCAAGCACCATGACTGTCGATAGCGCCGACGTGACCGTTAGCGACGTTACTCGTGGCAAGTTCGACGACTATGTGCGGCTTAACGGACAGGTAGTGCCTATTCAGGTGGTGCAGATATCGCCTGAGGAAGGTGGCATAGTAAGAGAGAAGGTTGTGGAGGAAGGCACACGCGTGAAGAAGGGCGACGTCATCCTGCGACTGAGCAACAGCAATCTCGACCTTCAGATTCTTAATGCCGAGGCTGAACTTGCCGAGAAGCAGAACCTTCTGCGCAACACGCAGGTGACCATGCAGCAAGACCGGCTCAACAACCGTACCGAACAAGCCACGCTCGACATGGACTGCCAGCGCAAGCTGCGTGCCTATCAGCAGAACTCACGTCTGTATAAGGAGAAACTCATTAGCAAGGAGGTCTACCTGCAGAGCCGCGAGGACTACAATCTCGCCCTGCGCAAGCAACGTCTTATAGGCCAACGCCTGAAGCAGGACAGCCTGTATCGTCACGTGCAGATGGCGCAGATGGAGGACAATCTTGACAATATGCGCAAGAACGTGCTCCTCGTGCGCGAGCGCAAGAACAAGCTTGAGGTGCGCTCGGCTATTGACGGCGAACTGGGATTGCTTGACGTGGAACTGGGTCAGAACATTCAGGCTGGTCAGAACATCGGACAGATCAACGACCTCTCCAACTTCAAGATTGAGGCTAAGATTGACGAGCACTATATCGACCGTGTGCGCCCGGGACTTACGGCTACAATCACTCGCGACGGCAAGCAATATCAGTTGCGTGTGCGCAAGGTCTACCCCGAAGTGCGCGACGGCTCCTTCCGTACCGACTTCGTCTTCGTAGGCTCTCGTCCCTCGCAGATGCGTAGCGGACAGACCTATTACCTGGAGCTTGCTCTCGGCAAGTCGACCCAGTCTACGCTCATCCCTCGCGGCACCTTCTTCCAGACCACTGGTGGCAACTGGATCTTCGTGCTCGACCGCTCTGGTCACAAGGCTTACCGACGCAACATTAGCATAGCACGCCAAAACCCGATGTATTATGAGGTGACGCAAGGACTGGAACCTGGCGAACGGGTAATAACGAGCGGGTATGAGGCGTTTAAGGAGAATGAAGTGCTGATATTGAAATAGAAGCCCTACCCCCGGCCCCTCCCCCGTAGGGAGGGGAGCGGTATGCTGTGCTGCTTACGTCTTTTAATAAACATTTATTCAATTAATCAATTCACGTCCTTCCCTCTATCCCTCCACCACACCCACAAAGTCACATCACTCCCCTCCCTGCTGGGGAGGGGTAAGGGGGTAGGGCTTTTAGGCTTATAAATTTTAATCACTATGATAAAGACAGAAAACCTTACAAAAATCTTCCGTACAGAGGAAGTGGAGACCGTTGCTCTCAACGGTGTTAGCATTAACGTCGAAGACGGCGAGTTTGTAGCGATAATGGGACCGAGTGGTTGCGGCAAGTCTACTCTGCTCAACATCCTTGGTCTGCTTGACAATCCAAATAGCGGAGAGTACTGGCTCGATGGCGAACCCGTGGGCAAGCTCAAGGAGAGCGAGCGCACCAAGTATCGTCGTGGCAGAATAGGCTTCGTGTTCCAGAGCTTCAACCTTATCGACGAACTTACGGTTGAGGAGAATGTCGACCTGCAATTACGCTATCTCGGAGTGCCTTCCAATCAGCGTCGTGAGCGCGTAACGGAGATTCTGCGCAAGGTGGGACTCAGCCAGCGTGCCAAGCATTATCCGCAGCAGCTATCGGGCGGTCAGCAGCAACGTGTGGCTATAGCACGTGCCGTGGTGGGCAAGCCTAAGCTGATACTCGCCGACGAGCCGACGGGTAATCTCGACTCGAAGAGCGGACTCGCCGTAATGGAACTCCTCTCGCAGCTGAATGCCGAGGGAACAACAATCGTGATGGTTACCCACTCACAGCACGACGCTATGATGGCTAACAGAATTATCAATCTGTTTGACGGACAGGTTGTAGACAACAACGAGAGAATCATTTAAGTTGAGAAAATATGAAAAGCTTATTATACATGTTTCGTCGCTACCGCCTCGCCACCCTGCTCAATCTCCTGGGCTTGGGTGTAGCCGTAGCCACGTTCTATCTGTTCATGACGCAGGTGATATACAACCGCACGTATAACCACAACATCCACGACCACGAGCACATGTATCGTCTGGAGATATATGGCAACTTTGGCGATGTATGGGGAGCTAATATCTGTCGCCCGTTTGTTACATTGCTCAAGGATATACCGCAGATTAAGGACGTTACCTATATCAGTCCGTATGTAAACGAGTCGGACGTCAAGGTGGGCAACCGCACCATAAATGTTCCTTTGATAAATATGGGAAAGCCTGGCATAGAATTCTTTACTGGCAAGCTGCTGTCAGGTTCAAGCAAAACATGTGGAGAAGGATATAATGTTATTGTAAACCGAAGCACAGCCGAGAAGATGTTCGGCACGGCGAACGCAGCAGGCAAGACGTTTGAGGGTGAAAATGGCGATGGAAGCAAAACTACCGTTACCGTGGTAGGTGTGAGCGAGGATATGCCCGACAACTGCACCCTGCCAAACGGCGTGTATCTATGCGAGAACGAGAGGGTGATGAATGAGTGGAGCGAATGGAGCTTTAATGTCTATATGCTACTCGACGATGGCGCCAACCCCAAGAAGGTGGAGCGTGCCATAAAACTCGCCTTTATGAAAGTCAACGGTGTAAGCGAGAAAGACGAGAAGAGGTTTGACAAGGAGGTCAACATGAAATTCCGCATATCTCCGATGGACGACATATATTTCTCTGGCGTTGGCAAACAAGATAAGGGCAACCGCAATCTG
Source organism: uncultured Prevotella sp. (assembly GCA_900550035.1). Classification (GTDB taxonomy): domain Bacteria; phylum Bacteroidota; class Bacteroidia; order Bacteroidales; family Bacteroidaceae; genus Prevotella. The sequence continues at coordinate 24,452 of URQS01000026.1, forward strand.
GTGGGGGTTCTTACCGTGGCTTCCGTCTTCGTTCTCTTTATTGCCATGCTCAATCTGCTCAACTTCTCGCTCTCCGAGATTCCTATGCGCATGCGTGGCATCAATACCCGCCGTGTGATGGGAGCGTCTATAGGCAGTCTGCGCCTAAAGATGATAATGGAGAACGTGATGTTCGCCTTTGTCGCGCTACTCATAGGCATCGTCCTCGTCATTGCTTTCCAACGTAGCGAGACTTGCATGAAGCTCGTTTCGGGCGACATCCATTTCGCTTCGCACATGGTTCTTGCTGCGGTAATGGCTGTTTCGGCTCTCGTCGTGGGTGCCTTGTCGGCTGTTGTTCCAGCATTCTACAGCACGTCGTTCACGCCTGCTATGGTGTTGAAAGGCTCGTTCGGACTCTCGCCACGAGGCCGTCGGTTGCGCATGGCTATCATGGCTGTGCAGTTCTGCATGGCTTTTGCCTTGACTATATATATAGGTGTGATGTCGAGCCAGTCGAGCTACATCTTCAACAGCGACTACGGATTCAACAAGAACGAGGTGTTCTATACGTGGCTGTCTGAAGAGGCACAGACCAAGAAGGATGCCGTGCGTGCCGAACTGAAGAAGCTGCCGTTTGTAGAGAGCGTTGGCTTTGCGCAGAATGCCATCGGCACAAGCGACGGCTATATGGGTTGGGGACGTGGCGATGGCGAACATCACATGGTGCTTCAAGTGTTGCCGTGCGACTATGAATATCTGCGCACCATGCAGCTGAAGATTGTAGAGGGTCGCGACTTCCGCGAATCGGACATGAAGACGGGTGCCTACGTGCTCAACAAGGCTGCCATGGCGCAATACAAATGGCTTGTTGTGGGCGACTCTATTGGTCATCAGAGCAACTGGGGAAGTCAGTCGAATTATAACATAGTTGGTGTCTGCAACAACTTCAAGCTCAAGTCTATGCGCTGCGACAACAGCAATGTGGCTGTGGCATTCGTTATCTTCGGTCCGGACATGGCAGAATGGGGCGACCGTTGTGGCCAGGTGTTCGTGCGAGTAGCCAAGAATCAGGACAAGATTGAGGCAAAGCGTCGCATAGCCGAAGTACTGAACCGGCTGGACGGATCGCAAAAGTATGAGATGTGGTTCCTTGACGACGACCTGCAGCAGACCTATGTAGAAGAGTTCCGCTTTATCTCGCAGGTGAAGCTGTTCGCCATCATCTGCATCATAATAACCATAATAGGCGTGTTCTCGCTTACGATGTTCGAGACGGAATACCGTCGCAAGGAGATAGCCATACGCAAGGTGATGGGCTCGTCGGTAGGCTCCGTAGTCCGTCTCTTCGCCATGCGCTATGCCCTACCCCTCGTCGTAGCCTTCGTAGTGGCAGCACCTGTAGGTTGGTGGCTCAGCAACAGCTGGCTGCAGAGCTTTGCCGAGCACACGCCCATCCATTGGTGGCTCTTCCCTCTGTCGTTCGTCCTCGTCTCAGCTGTCGTCATCACCACCGTCATCATTCAGTCGTGGCGCGTGGCTACAGCCAATCCCGTAGAGAGCATCAAGACCGAATAAAAACAATGAGAGGGTGTGCATTTCTATTTTTGCACACCCTCTATTTGATTATTGGCACGGCTTATACTCTGCCATTATTTTTCTTATTTTCTGTGCACGTTCTGCCGTCATTGCCGGCACGCCATCAAGCTTATATTTCATTCCCATTTTCTCGTACTTATATTCACCGAGTGTGTGGTAGGGCAAGATTTCGATTTTCTCTACGCAGTCATATTTTGTCACGTGTTCGCCCAGTCGTCGCAGCCAGTCGTCGTTGTCGGTCAGTCCCGGCACCACCACGTGGCGTATCCACGTTGGCTGTTGTCGTTGCTCTAGCATATCAAGAAACGCCAGGTTGTTAGTTTGCTGCACTCCCGTCAGTCGGGGGTACAGCTCTGCGTCCATCGTCTTCACGTCGAGTAGCACGAGGTCGGTATTGTCCAGCACGTCCTTCACCCGTTCGGTTATTATTGCGCCACTCGTGTCGAGTGCTGTGTGCAGCTCTTCGGCATGGCACAGCCGGAAGAACTCTGCCACAAAGTCGGCCTGCATAAGCGGTTCGCCACCCGAAACCGTCACTCCTCCACTCTTAATAAACGACCGATACTTCACCACTTCGTCCAACAGTTGCCTCGGCTCCAACTCATACTGGCACTTGCCATGAGGGTCCCACGTGTCGGGGTTATGGCAGAACAGGCAACGCAACGGACAGCCTTGCATAAAGGCTACAAAACGAACACCAGGACCGTCTACGGTTCCAAAAGACTCAAAGGAATGAATTCGTCCTATCATACTGCATCCTCCCATGGATTTTTACTTTCTTCGTATTCATCCTTGGATTCATCACTAATAAAATTGCCTTCATTTCCTTCATTATTAATTCCGTAACTATTTAACGATCCTGCAAGAAACGGCTCTATAATAATGTCAATTACAATTGATTGTGGTTTTATATATTTTTTTTTCATAATTGATTCGTTTATTCCTCTTCCCCTGTAAACTGTCCTATAAACAAGATAGCGTTAGAATTCTTTTCGTTGATAGTATACACGAAAGGTCTTTTAGCGTGGAACTTTACGTGACGTGGCTGTTCGTGCAGCGCAGTAAGCGCTATTACTCCAGCAGTTACGGCAGCAGCCTTAGTGCCCTCTTCGCTGATCTCAATCTTAGCCTTCTGCAACATAGCAGAAACGAACACTCCTGCGTCAGCCATACCGCTGAAGTCGGCACTGCCCGTGAACATGGTCTTAGATCCAAGAGCAGAGAGGGGAGCGTTGAGGCTGATACTGGTAGTGGTAGAGAATCGTGGCAACTTCAGGTCGACAATGCACTCGGACATTTGCTGCTGAAGCTTGGCAAACTCGGTAGCCGTGAGCTGCTTCATCATGTCGTCGATAGAAACGCCCTCATTGGGCAGCAGTACGGTCATGGAGTACTGGCCGTTGCCATAAGGCAGTTCGACGGCAGCAAAGCGGTTGTTGTCGGCATAGAAGAACTTACGCTCCTGATGCATCATATCAACCTTCTTGATGTCGCGTGTGTAGCCCTGAAAGTTCTCCAGACGGGTATTCTTCTTAGTGAACTGATGAGTCCACGAACCGTTGAAGTAGATGGCGTTGAGCAGTACGGCAACGTCGGAGGGGTTGAGACGGTCGATTATGGAAGGAATCATACGGTTGGTCTTGTCGGAGCACCACTGATTGATATGTTTGAGAGCCTTTGGCGACGCGAAGTCGAGGTTCTCGACATTAGCGGCATACTTACTGCTTACGGTGCTGGTATAGGTGCTCTTGAGCTTAAAGCCCTTGTTGAGGGCTATGTAGTTGGCGATGTTGACAGTGGTGAATTTGTCACCATTGGCAGCCATGCGGAGGATGGCTGCGTAGGTAGCATTGAGTTCAGCCATAGAGAGGTTCTTGTCGCCAGCGATAGTAGACAGCATCTCGTCCTTGGTGGTGCCATCGGCTCCATTGGCAAGCATGCCAATAAGAAACGACACGCTGAGGGGTGAAATGACCTTGGAGTCCATGCCTGCCTGAGTGCAGAAAAGGTTGAGTGCAAACTGGTTGCCACGGTTGACGATGCTCTGCTGAGCGTCGGAGAGTATCAGATATTCGTTGTCCATGTTGCTAACGTCCTTAGAAACTTTCAAATTAGAAACAGAATTGTTAAGATTATCCTGCTTGTTTTGTGTGGTGCCACACGAGGCTAACATCATTGCTGACAAGCCCAAAATCATTAAATTCTTCATAAATGCTTTATTGTTGTTATTGTTCATACTTATGTTGCTTTCTGTTAAATAGAATGCAAAGGTGTATGAAATGTTGCATAAGGAATAGGTATTTTAACTTTCATTAGGATAATTGCGCAGACTACGGCGGGGACACATTGTCTCCTATTCCTCCATGTTGGCGATGTAGCTGGCTATTTGGGTGAGGAACACGCTGACGGACTCAATGGGTGCATAGAAGAAGCAACGCTGGCAGTTGCGGAAGGTCACAGTGAGCTTGCCACCGCTGTTGAGCGTGAAGATATGGCGGCCGCTGACCGTGGCTGTGTCCTCGTCGGCATCGTCTGGAGGGAGGGCGTTAAGCGCCATGTTGTAGGCGGCAGGAATGACACGGCGCACGAAGGGTATCTCGTCTTGCTGGAACCCTAAGGTGTATATGAGAATACTGGCTTCAAGCTCTGCCATGGAAAGGATATTGAGCTGCAGGAGCCACTTCTCAAGCTTGACGTAGTCGATACGGTCGCCATAGCTGCGCAGGAAGATGCCCATATTGAGGATGTGGGCGTAGGTGACGCCATGGAGGATGAGGCGCTCTGTGGTCTGCACGATGATGTCGAGCATATTGAGTGTCTCAATAGAGGGTTCGGCGGAGTCTGGTTCAGCGGCACGAATCTTTCGTAGTCGGCGGTTGAGGAATCCGTTGCACAGACGCGAGAGTCCGGCATCAGGCACGCAGAGCGTGGGACACTGCGAGCGTGTGTTGTCGCGTGCCGAATTGACTATGGCCTCAACATAGTGGGCTTGCGCCATGCGCTGGAGCACCCCCCACTTGTATGCTGACATCTTTTCGACGGGTTCATACTCGTTGAAGGCTCCGTAGCGGAGTAGACAGAAGAAGTTTCGCTTGATGATGTCCATGTGTCACTAACTATAACGTCTTGGCAGTCGGAATACTATGGTGAACAGCACGCATACAGCCAGGGCGAAGGGGTAATACAGATAAGGTATGATTTGTGCTGGGCTAAGTTTGGAGAGTCCTGAAGCCATGAGCAGCTGTGCACCGTAGGGTATGAGACATTGCATTACGCACGAGCTTGTGTCGAGGATGCTTGCCACCTTGCGGCTGTCGAGTGCAAACTGCTGTGAGATTCTTTTGGCTATGCCTCCGGTTGAGATAATGGCCACGGTATTGTTGGCGGTACAGACATCTATAGTGGCTACAAGCAACGCTATGATGCCTTCTGCTCCACGCTTGCCGTGGATGTGGCGGGTAATTTTGGCGATGATATAATCTATGCCGCCGTTGTGTCGCACCAGTTCGAACATGCCTCCTGCGAGCATGGTTACGATGATGAGTTCACCCATACCCATAATGCCCTCTCCCATTGCATGAAACCAGTCGAACACGCCCATGGCGCCACTGAGCATGCCGATTATGCCTGTGAGCAGGATGCCGATGGTGAGCACGAGCATGACGTTGAGTCCGGCTATGGCTGTGGCAAGTACAGCGATGTAGGGAATTACGCGTATTATATCGACTGGATGAGGTGTGCTGGTAGTATTCATGTGCATCCCCATGAAGGTATAGACGCCGAGGATAATGATGGCGGCTGGGGTCGTGATGAAGAAGTTCACCTTGAACTTGTCGCTCATGCTGCATCCTTGCGAACTTGTGGCGGCAATAGTGGTGTCGGAGATGAACGATAGGTTGTCGCCGAAGAAGGCTCCGCCCACCACAACGGCAGTAAGCAGGGCAGCGGGCGAGCCTGTAGATTGTGCCAGTCCGGCTGCTATGGGCACGAGCGCCACGATGGTTCCGACGCTTGTACCTATAGAGAGGGATATGAAGCAGGTGGCAAGAAAGAGTCCCGGCAGAAGCATATTGTCGGGCAACAGCGACAGCATTAAGTCGACCGTTGCATCAACCGAACCCATGGCTTTGGCCGACTGGGCGAAGGCTCCTGCCAGTATGAAAATCCACAGCATGAGCATGATGTTGCTCTTGCTGGCTCCCTTGCTGAAGATGTCCACGCTTTGGCGCAGTCCGTTCTTGTAAGAGATGGCAACTGCGTAGATGCTTGCTATGACAAATGCCACGCTTATGGGCACTTTATAGAAATCCTGGGCTATGATGGACGCAACCAGATAGATGGTCACGAAGACAAACAACGGGCTTAAAGCCAACAATCCTTTACGATTACTCATTTCAATGTGTTAATATGTTTGTATGAGGAAGTGACGGCCCCTTTATAGCTGTGTGCGACGGTAGAAGTCGACGTTCTCTTTGGTGAGCAGCTCTATAGGCATGTAGTTGACAGGCTGCACCTTCTTGCGCAGCACTATTGCCTTGAAGAGAGAGTCGACACAGCTGAAGCCCTGCTGGTAGCCGTGCTGGGCAATTAGAAACGAGATACTTCCCTGACGCAGACACTCGGCATTCTTTGCCACCATGTCGTAGCCCATGATCTGGATGTCGCGGCGGTTGTTACGCAGGAGGTATTCGCCCATGATGTGGGCCTTTGAATTTAGCGTGATGCAATGGTGAACGTTAGGGTGAGTCTCGAAGAAGTCGCGCAGCATATTGTCGTACTCGGCGCGCGTGCCCTTGAATGGAAGATGAAGCTCAAGAATCTCGATGTTGGGGAAATGGTCGTGCATGTAATGGCGGAAACCCACCTCACGATTGACCTGCTGCTTACTGGTGACGTGGCCGTCCTTCATTAGCTTCATGATCATTATCTCCTTCTCGCCCGAGGCGATGAGCATAAGCATCCTGGCAGCAAAATAGCCGCTGCAGAAGGAGTCCTGACCGAAGAACGAAAGTGGCTTCAAATCAGGCATATAGGAGTCGAGCATAACGAAAGGTATCTGGCGCTCGTGGAGCTTGTCGGTAAACACCTTGGTGGTCTCGATGTCGACGGGCACGATGATGACTCCATTTGGATTAGACTCAAGGCATTGGGTGTAGCAATCGACAAACGACTTGTTGTTGAAGCGCTCGTAGAACATGAGCTTGACGTCGATGTGGAAGTCACGGCGCATCTCCATGGCCTTCTTCAGTCCCTGCTCCACTTCCTCCCAATAGGCTTCGGACTCGTGCTGTGGAATTAGCGCGATGAAAACGTATGACTTGTTGTAAGCCAATGCACTTGCATAGACATTGGGCTGGTATTTCATTTCCTTCAAGGCTTGCTCAACCTTTTCTCTTGCTGGCTTTGATACGTTGGGGCGATTGTGCAAAACGCGGTCAACGGTGCCTACCGAAACTCCAGCCCTTTCGGCGATATCCTTAATTCTAATCTTATCCATTATACATTAAAACTGAGATGTAAAAAGTTGGTTGTGTGATAACACAAATTGTTTGTCTGTGCAAAGTTACAAATTTCTTTAAAAAAAATGCAAACGTTTGCGTAAGAAAAGATAATAAGGAGTGAGAAAAAGGGGTAAAAAAGTTGTAGTGTTGAGGTAATGGGATGATGAGACTTCAACATAAAATCATGAAATCCCAACATTCCAACACCTCAACACTACAACATAAATATTACTTAATCATATCGACCGAACGCTTGAGGAACGAGTCGAGGGCTGCGCCCTTCAGCATGCCATTCTGAAGCAAAGCGAGGTCGATTAGCTGATGAACCACTTTGTTGCCCTTGGCGTAGGTAGCTATGATGTCGGCACGCTTTGTGCGCTGCTCCTGGATAGACTGCTCGGTGTTCTTGACATCGTCCTTCTCCTCCTGGGTAATCTCTTCGGGCTTCTTGCCGCTCTGGCTCTGATGGAGCACGGCGAGGCGTGCCTCAAGTCCCTTGAGTTCGCTATCGACTGGACTGAGCTGGCTGTCACACTCTTGCTTCTCGCCGTCGAGCACGCCCTTGATGAGGGGATGGTCGCTGTTGAGAACGAGGTTGAAGGCGTCGGGCATCTGGGCATAGAACGCCATGCCTGCCTGATACTTGCTTGCCTCCTTCATACGGCGCATGTACTCGCTCTGTGTGATGAGCACGGGCAGATTGTCGGCTCCAAGAGCCTGCACGTCAACGTAGAATTCGGTATGGTCCATTGTGGGCAGCTGCGAGCGGAATGTCTCGGTAAGGCTGTCCTTGTCGTCCTTGGCGAGTTCGCTCTCCTTGTTATCGTCCTTGACTATTAGACGGTCGACTATATCGGCATCCACACGTGCGAAGCGTGTCTTCTCAAGCTTCTGCTCGAGCATTGAAACCATAGGAGTGTCGAGCTGTCCGTCGAGCAGGAGCACGCTGTAGCCCTTGTTCTTGGCTGCCTCGATGTAGCTGTACTCTCCCTCCTTGTCATTAGCATAGAGATAGACGAGATTGCCGTCCTTATCGGTCTGATTGTCCTTGATGAGGGTCTTGTACTCGTCGTAGGTGAAGTACTTGCCATCGACATCCTTGAGCAGGGCGAAGTCCTTGGCACGGTCGTAGAAGTCGTCTTGCGAGAGCATACCATAGTTGATGAATATCTTGAGGTCGTCCCACTTCTGCTCGTAGTCCTTGCGGTCGTCCTTGAAGATTGCAGCAAGACGGTCGGCCACCTTCTTGGTGATATACTTCGAAATCTTCTTGACGTTGGCATCGCTCTGCAGATATGAGCGGCTCACGTTAAGAGGAATGTCGGGCGAGTCGATTACGCCGTGCAGCAGGGTGAGGAATTCGGGCACTATGCCTTCTACCTGGTCGGTTACGAACACCTGGTTGCAGTAGAGCTGAATCTTGTTGCGCTGCAACTCGATGTTCGACTTGATGCGCGGGAAGTAGAGAATGCCGGTGAGATTGAACGGATAGTCGACGTTGAGGTGGATCCAGAAGAGCGGCTCGTCCTGCATAGGATAGAGTGTGCGGTAGAAGCTCTTGTAGTCCTCGTCCTTGAGAGTGCTGGGCGCCTTGGTCCAGAGCGGCTCTACGTCGTTGATGATGTTGTCCTGGTCGGTTTCAACCTGCTTGCCATCCTTCCACTCAGTCTTCTTGCCGAAAGCTACCGGAACCGCCATAAACTTGCAGTACTTGTTGAGCAACTCCTGAATCTTCTGCTTCTCGAGAAACTCCTTGCAGTCGTCGTCGATGTGGAGCACGATATCCGAACCGCGGTCGGCCTTGTCGGCGTCGCTTATTTCAAACTCGGGGCTTCCGTCGCAGCTCCACTTGATGGCCTTGGCTCCGTCCTGATAGCTGCGTGTAATGATGTCGACACGCTTGCTCACCATGAACGATGAGTAGAATCCCAATCCGAAGTGGCCGATGATGGCGTTGGCGTTGTCCTTATATTTGTCGAGGAAGTCGGTGACTCCTGAGAATGCTATCTGATTGATGTACTTGTTGATCTCGTCTTCGGTCATACCGATGCCACGGTCGCTGATGGTAAGTGTACCCTTCTCTGTATCGAGGGCTACGCGAACGGTGAGGTCGCCAAGCTCGCCCTTGAAGTCGCCACGCTCGGCGAGTGTCTTGAGTTTCTGGGTAGCATCGACAGCGTTGGAAACCATCTCACGAAGGAAGATTTCATGGTCTGAATAAAGAAATTTCTTGATGACAGGGAATATATTCTCTGTAGTTACTCCAATATTACCTTTTTGTGCCATAGTTATTATGTATGTTTTTTGTTTTATCAAATAATTAGAAATTTAATGTTTCGCAATCAACTATACAAATATCGTGCCACAACTGCCAAAAAGCGACGGAGTTTTCGCTTTTTGGCAGTTGTGGATTATCGGCTTTCGGCTTATACAAATATAGGTAATTAATATCATAATGTAAAAAAACTAAGCTAAGAAAACGTACGTAAGAATATAATTATGTTATAATGCCACAATAGAGCATATAATGCCACAAACAGCCCCATAAAAGAAACAGAAAAAGCATATTGCAAAACCGAAACAACGCTTGTACAATCCCATGAAACCAGCGCAATGACGAGCCATCGCCCAACAGTTCAGCGAACTTGCTTGCATGCTCTGCCTCCTCAAAAGCATAACTCTTGAAAGCCTCAGCAATTTCATAATCCCTCGCAGTCAGCCTGACGGCTCATAGCTTCTTTTGAATTCATATTCTTATTTTCTACATTTGCAAAGATACAACAATATCTTAAACAGCCAAAGGAAATTTGTAATTTCACAACTTTTAATTCATTGTAATAAAAGTATACTTTCTTGTATAGCTCTTTTCATATGAAGTTTTAGTTCATAACAATTTGTATAAACTTATACACAATATGATACACATGTTTATATCATTTGGTGCGCATTTTCAGATAAATAAATAATAAGAATACGTCAATTCAAAATGCTATTGCTTTTTGGTAATTACTTAAACAAAAATTGCTATCTTTCCTCTTCGAGTTTGTACTCAAACAGGCTTCGATAGACGTCCGTCAGTATGGTTAATTTGCGAACGATACGTAACCATCACACAAAGATAGAACCGACTAAAGAAACTGTCCTTCGTCCTTCTGGCTACCCATGCACACTCTATCAATGATGTGGCCGCACGTTCCTTTATGCCGAGTATGGTCTGTAACTGTCTCTACTCTTCGGGAAATTTCCTTTCACAATTCTCAAGCATTTTGGCTTGCTATTCTCCTTGTGGGCCTCCGCCATGTCAAGTTCATCACGCAATTGTGATATCATGTCAATCTCTGCAAGGCTTACCACACCTTTGAGTGATGCTTTGATGACATCTATGCCGTGATGGTTGATGATACGTCCAGGTATGAGCTTTACCAACTCTTCGGGGGCGGTGATCCCTTGTGAGATTGCTCTCACCACGGGATACCTCAACAACATCTTTGTGCACGTCAAGACCACATACTGATTTCATAGGCTTGCATATTTGGAGTTAATGAATTCTACCCAAAAATAATTATAATTTGTGACTTAGAGCACGTTGATGCAAGATTTTAGGTATGTCGGTCTTGACATTTTAACGCAAGCAGCAAGCACTCGGAGATATTAATTTCTGTTTTTTATCCCAACTGGCTTATAATTCGGAAATTTTATCTAAATTTGCAATGATAACAACGTCAAACTGAATAAAACTCAAAAAAAACACACAGAAATATGTCGGCAAAACCACTCATAAGCTTCATCGTGTACAGCCACGACGCTGAGCCTACCAATCTAAGGGCATGTCTGGACAGCATATTACAGCTTTCGCTGGCTGATGCGGACAGAGAGATAATCATAGTAGACGACGGAGAGACTGCCGCCCCGCTGAGAATGTTGCTCTACAAAGAAGACGAAATAACGTACATCCACCTGAAGCGCAAAGGAGCATCGGCAGCATACACCTTGGCGCTGAGGCTGAGCACTGGACGCTACGTGCAAATGGTAGACAGCACTGACCGACTGCTGCGTGCACCATACGAGCACTGTCTGGACATAGCACGCTATCACAATCCCGACGTTGTTTTCTTCAAGAACACGGACAATGCAGCCGACGCCACAACGCCATTCACATACGAGGGGCCTATGCTGGGCTGCACATATATGAAGGGCAACACGATTCAAGCGGCCAAGATAGGCTACATGTTTGAGAAGAGCATGATCGTGTCGGAAGAATTCAACGAGAGAATAGCCGACAAGAACGAGTTTCTTACCAAGCTGCTGCTGCGCTCTGAACGCTTCTACTATACCGACGCTTACGCGTATCTGGCAAGTCAACAGACAGCACAATCGGCCGCCAACAGTTCCGCCCACGCCAACCGGCTCGCAGAGACGGAGAAGACACTCGTGAACATGCTGAAACTCGTGGTGCCCGAAACCGACCGCCCAGCCTTGAGCCGTCGAATAGCCCAACTGACTATGGACTATCTGTGTGACGTAATACGCACAACGCACGACAAGAAGACGCTCGTCAAGACAATGGAACGCCTGGCAAGAAAAGGTCTGTATCCCCTACCCGACCGCAACTACACCAAGAAGTACGCTTACTTCAGAAAGATGATTGGCAACCACATAACGCGAAACCTGCTCTTCTACCTTATAAAATAACGACTGAAACAAAATAGAATTATGAACAGCAAGAAACTAATCATACTCCTGGCGCTCGCCGTAACCACATCGGGAATGAACGCTCAAACACGTAAGACACAGCGCTATAAGGGTAAGGCTACGGCTGTAAAACCACAGCCTACAGACAATCTGCCTGCCATGAATCCGACTGCCAGAGCCCTGTTTGACGACATGCTGGCAAGCACTCAGAAGGTGTTTGTAATTGACAGCACGGTAGTGGACATCGACAATGTGCTGGCTGAAATACCTCTGCCTGTAACTTACGGAAAATTCGTAAAATACAACTCTTTCTTCAACACTGACAAGGCAGACGACTCATACGTGTTTGTCAACGGATTCGGCAACCGCTGCTACTACACCGAGATGGGAAGCGACAGCATAGCCCGCCTCTACACACGCGACATGGTGGGCAACCAATGGGGCGAGCCACAGCCGATAGAGTCGGTTAACGGCAAATTCAATGACATCAGTTTTCCATTCATGTCAAGCGACGGACAGACGTTGTACTTTGCTGGCGTTTCGGACGAAGAAGGACTGGGCAAGCGCGACATCTACATGACAAAGATAGAGGCTGTCGAGGGAAAATTCCTCAACGCCGAGAATATCGGTCTGCCATTCAACTCGCCTTCAGACGATTTTGCCTACATCGTTGCCGATGCTGACAAGTTGGCATGGTTTGCTTCAACCCGAAACCAGCCCGAAGGAAAGGTGTGCGTCTACACATTCGTCCCCACCGACACCCGACAGAATTACGACGCACTCACCATAGAAGAGAAAAAACTTCACAGTCTGGCTTGTCTGAATCGCATCCGCGAGACATGGCCTACGCCCGAGATGCGCGAGAAAGCCATGCAGCAGCTCAAACGCCTGAAAATGGAGAACAGCCAGATGCAAGCTAAGGCTGATGCCATAAACTTCGTAGTAAACGACAGAGTCACTTACACAAGTGTCAACCAATTCAAATCGGAGGAAACACGTAAAGCTTACATCGCGACAACAAAGATGAAAAGCGAGCTTACCGCAAAAATGACCAAGCTTGCTGCCATGCGTGCCGAATACCATACAGCTGCTGCTGGCAACAAGGCGCAGATAGGACAGCAAATACAGCAACTGGAACTGCAGACAAACCTGTTGCGACAGGAACTCAAAAAGACGTTGGGCGAACTGCGACAGAAGGAGTGTAAGTTGTAATTTCAAAAATCAATTATGGAGAAGAAGTATTTTGCTGCTTCGGAGCTGATTATCAACGGCGACGGCAGCGTTTTCCATTTGCACCTTAAACCGGAACATCTGGCAGACAAGGTGATATTGGTAGGCGACCCAGGACGTGTGGCGCTTGTGGCATCACATCTGAGCGACATAGAGTGTGAGGTAGAGAGCCGCGAATTCCGCACCGTGACCGGACAGTATGAGGGCAAGCGCATCACGGTGGTGTCTACAGGCATAGGGTGCGACAACATCGACATAGTGATGAACGAGCTTGACGCTCTTGCCAACATCGACTTCAACACACGCACGGAGAAGAATCAGACACGTAGCCTTGAAATAGTTAGAATAGGCACTTGCGGCGGACTGCAACTCAACACTCCCGAAGGCACGTTCGTGTGCTCGGAATATTCGGTGGGATTCGACGGATTGCTCAACTTCTACGCCGGACGCAATGCTGTGTGCGACCTTCAGATGGAACGCGCACTCATCAACCATCTCGGATGGACGGGCAACATGTGCCAGCCCTATCCTTATGTAATCAAGGCGGACGAGACGCTCGTAGAGCGCATAGCAGAAGGAATGGTGAGGGGAATCACGGTGGCGTGCGGCGGATTCTTCGGTCCGCAGGGCAGACAGCTGCGCATTCCACTTGCCGACCCTAACCAGAACGAGAAGATAGAGAGCTTCGAATACAACGGATTGCACATAACCAATTTCGAGATGGAAAGCTCGGCGCTGGCAGGACTGGCACGTCTGATGGGACATCATGCCACAACCGTTTGCATGGTGATTGCCAACCGAAGAGCCGGACGTGCCGACACAGCATACAAGAATCATATCGACGACCTGATAAGACTGGTGCTCGAAAGATTATAATACGACCCATAATAGATGGATTTAAATGAAATAATAAGTCGCAACCTCGCGCTGCCTGCTGCACAGATTGCTGCTGACGTAAACAAGGCGTTGGAGAAGCACAGCTCTGTAGTAGTGACAGCGCCTCCAGGTGCCGGTAAGTCGACGTTGTTGCCGCTTACCATAATGGCAGGGCTGAACAATGGCGCGAAAGGACCTAACGGCGCTGGCAAGGTGCTGATGCTCGAACCGCGCCGACTCGCCGCCCGACAGATAGCCGAACGGATGGCTCAGATGATAGGCGAACCCGTAGGACTGACCGTAGGCTATAGGGTAAGATTTGAGAGCAAGGTGTCGAGCCAGACCAGGATTGAGGTACTGACCGAAGGCATTCTGACACGAATGCTGGTGGACGACGCTACACTTGAGGGTGTGGACGTTGTGATTTTCGACGAGTTTCACGAGCGCAGCGTCAACTCCGACCTGGCGCTGGCCCTGACACGCCAAGCGCAGGAGATAATCAGACCCGACATAAAGATAGTAATAATGTCGGCAACTATCGACGCTTCGTCTATATGCAACAAACTGAAGGCTCCGCTTATTGAGAGCGAGGGACGTATGTTTAATGTAGAAATAACGAACGCCGAGACTGACTCCGACCGATGAGAAATGCCACAGAGGGCTGCGGCTGCAACGGTAGAGGCGCACAACAGGTACAAGGGCGACATCCTGGTATTCCTGCCCGGACAGGGCGAGATAGAACGCTGCCAGCAATTGCTTGGCACTTCACTACAGCCCACAAGGGTGCTGCCGCTATATGGCAATCTGCCACCCGAACAGCAACGCAAGGCTATAGCTCCATCAAGGGAGGGCGAGCGCAAAGTTGTGCTCGCTACGCCAATTGCCGAGACTTCGATTACGATAGAAGGTGTGAGGGTGGTGGTGGACTCCGGTCTGTGCCGACAAATGGTGTTCGATGCACGCACAGGACTGAGCCATCTCGAAACTGTGCGCATCAGCATGGACATGGCTGCACAGCGCAGCGGACGTGCCGGACGCGTTGCTGAGGGCGTATGCTACAGACTGTGGACCAAAGCCTCAGAACACCTTATGGCTGAACAGCGAAAACCAGAGATAGAGGAAGCCGACCTGGCGCCGATGCTACTGGACATTGCGGCATTCGGCGAGAACGACATAAAGGCTCTGCCTTGGCTCACGACACCACCGCAGAGCAACGTTGTCAAGGCACACAGTCTTCTACTAACACTTGGAGCAATAGACGAAAAGGGCTGCATAACGACACTCGGTAAGCGCATGGCTACCCTACCCTGCCACCCACGTATTGCAAGAATGATTCTGCAAGCTGCCGACCAGCAACTCAAGGGTGTGGCGTGCGACATAGCTGCCATACTTGAGGAGAAAGACCCTATGGGCGAAACAGCCGGAACTGACCTCGCATTGAGGATTACGGCTCTACGCCAGGCACGCAGAAACAGGCAGACGGGCAGATGGCAGCGTATTGCGCAGATAGCTGCCGAATACAGGCGTATGGCCCATGTAGCTGAAGACAACAACGACGTAGCACCTACTGACGTTGGAATGCTGGTGGCTTATGCCTACCCCGAGCGAATAGCCATGAGCACCAACAACATTGGCGGCTACCGACTGGCAAGCGGCGCTAACGTGACGCTTGAGCAGAACGACTCGCAGGCGGCTCACGAGTGGCTGGCAATAGCCTCGCTCAACAATGCCCCGACCGCAGCAGGACGCGTATTTCTCGCGGTTCCGCTCAATCCCGACGACCTTGACGATTCGATAGTCAAGCAACGCGACAACGTGGCGTGGGACAACAAGCAGGGATGTGTACTGATGCAGACGGAGAGAAGGATTGGCAAGCTGACCGTAAGCTCCAAGCCAATTCATAATGCCGACAACGAGGAAGTTATAAATATAATATGTGAGGCTGCAAAAAAAGACGGACTGAGCATGTTGGCCTGGAGCGAGACTGACGTGACTCGTCTGCAGAACCGGGTAGCTCAAGTGGCTGCCTGGCACCCCGAGCTGCACATTCCCGACATCTCAACCTGCCACATGACTGCCAATGCCAAGGATTGGTTGCCGCTGTATCTTGACGAGGGAGGACACATAAAGTCGACTACTGCCGAACTGAAGAAACTTAACCTCGCAGAAATTCTGTGGAACACGATTCCATACGAAACGCAACAGGAAATAGACCGCATCGCGCCTACTCACATAGCCGTGCCGACAGGATCGCACATTCGCATAGACTACCGACAGGGAGCCGAGGCCCCAGTGCTTAGCGTACGTCTACAGGAATGCTTCGGAATGGAACGCACGCCATGCGTAGACGACGGAAGGCAACCGCTGCTTATGGAACTGCTGTCGCCCGGATTCAAACCTGTACAGCTGACGCAAGACCTCGAAAGCTTCTGGCAAACGACATACTTTGAAGTGCGCAAGGAACTGCGACGCAGATATCCCAAACACTACTGGCCCGAAAATCCATTGGAGGCAGAGGCTGTAAGGGGCGTGAAGAAGTTTTGAATTTTGAATCGTTCGCTGCTTCGCATGCGATTGTGAATTATTCAATTATGAATTTTGAATATTTTCGCATCCTAACAATTTAACATTTATCATTTAACACTTAACATAAAAAATAAGAATAATGGCAAACAAAAGTTTACTGATTAAGGACACAACAGTCGACGAGCGTATGGAAATCGTAAAAGTAGCACTTGGCGGTTTCGGCGATGCCGAATGTGAAGGCATCGACATGGACGACCTCTACGACGACTATATCTTCGGACGCAAGGAACTGGCTGAGATAAACAGAGAATTCAGCGCACAGAATGCCGGCACCGTAAGAGCCGACAAGGCCGACCAGCCTGCCGGTTGCGGAATGGGCAGATAAACACCCTCAGAGCAAATAGAATTAACAGACGGAACAATCTGATGTTACTTCAGATAAAGTAATCTGATATTACTCAAACCAAATCAACTAATAAAATAATAGCTATGAACAAGCTTGTACTAACCACACTCCTGGCCGCCTACGGCTTTGCCGCGCAAGCGCAAGACAATCCTTTATGGATGCGCCACCCGGCAATTTCGCCCGACGGCAAGACTATCGCGTTCTCTTTCCGTGGCGACATCTTCACCGTGTCGTCAAACGGAGGAACAGCCAAACAAATCACGTCGAACGCTGCATTCGACTCCTATCCTGTATGGAGCCCCGACGGCAAGAACATCGCTTTTGCGTCGAGCCGCGAGGGCAGTATTGACGTATGGGTTATGAACGCCGACGGAGGCATTCCACGCCGCGTGACAACCCACAGCGGCAACGAATATCCGCTGCGCTGGAAGGACAACTCAACAATCCTGTTCAAGACCTCGATGATGCCTACTACAAAGTCGATAATATTTGCAGGATCATTCCCACAGATTTATTCAGTAGGAATAGACGGAGGACGCCCTAAGATGTACTCTGAGGTAACTATGGACGCGCTCGACATCAACGCCTCGGGCGACGTGCTCTATATGGACCGCAAGGGATATGAGGACGAATGGCGCAAACATCACCGCTCGCCTATCACTCGCGACATCTGGCTCAAAAGCGGAGAGAAGTTTAAGAAGCTGACCACATTCGACGGCGAAGACCGCGACCCGGTATGGGCTGCCGACGGCAAGTCGTTCTACTATCTGAGCGAACAGAACGGCACACTCAACATCTACCGCCGCACTCTCGATGGCAAGGAGACACGCATCACCAACCACGAGAAGAATCCCGTACGCTTCCTCTCGGTCGCTGCTGACGGCACCCTGTGCTATGGCTACGACGGCGAAATATACACCATACGTGAGGGAGCACAGCCCCAAAAGACTGCCATAAAGATTGTGGCTGACAACGAGGGCAAGGAACTGATACGACAAATCAAGAACTCTGGTGCCTATAACATCAAGCTGTCGCCCAACGGAAAGGAAATAGGATTTGTGCTGCATGGTGACGTGTACGTTACATCGATAGAATACCGCACTACAAAGCAGATAACAAACACTCCCGAACAGGAGCGCGACATAGACTTTGCGCCCGACGGACGCACCATCATCTACGACTCGGAGCGCAACGGACTGTGGCAAATCTACTCTACAACCATCAAGAACAAGGACGATAAGCAGTTTGCTTATGCTACCGAACTTGTGGAGGAGCGTCTGACACAATCCGACCAGACTTCATTCCATCCGAAATTCAGCCCTAACGGCAAGCAGATTGCTTTCTGGGAAAACCGTGGCACTCTGCGCGTGATGGACGCCAAGGGCAAGAACGTGAAGACGGTAATGGACGGCAAATACGTCTATTCGTACAGCGACGGCGACATAGACTACACATGGAGCCCCGACAGCAAGTGGCTGCTATCCTCGTACATCGGCGTGGGAGGTTGGAACAATTCGGACATCGCCCTGGTAAATGCTTCGGGCAACGGCGAAATACACAACCTCACCGAAAGCGGATATAATGAGGGCGACGCCAAGTGGGTGCTCGGAGGCAAGGCCATGCTGTTCAGCAGCGACCGTGCCGGATACCGCAGCCACGGCAGCTGGGGAGCTGAGTCGGACGCTTACTTGATGTTCTTCGACCTTGAGGCTTACGAGCGCTTCCGCATGAACAAGGAGGAGCGTGCCCTGGCTAAGGAGAACATGACTAATAAGGAGAAGAAGCAGGAGGAAAAGAAGGAAGAGAAGGAGAAGAAGAATCTTGAGAAGCCGAAAGCACAGGAGACAGAGGATCTGAAGTTCGACCTTGATAACTGCCGCGACCGCATCGTGCGCCTCACGGTAAACTCCTCGTTCCTCGGCGACGCCTTGCTCGACAAGGATGGCGAGAACATCTACTATAAGGCTTCGTTTGAGGGTGGTGCCGACCTGTGGCGCCGCAACCTTATTACAGGCCATACTGAACTGCTGATGAAGAACCTCGGAGGTGGTGAGATGGTGTTCGACAAGACTTACCAGAACATCTATCTGGCTGGCGACGGCGGCATCAAGAAGGTTACGCCATCAAGCAGAGCCGTCAAGAATATCGACTTCGAAGCTCCGTTCAACTATCAGCCCTACAAGGAGCGCGCCTATATGTTCGACCACGTTTGGCGACAGGTGAAGGACAAGTTCTACGACAAGAACCTGCATGGCGTAGACTGGGAAGGCTACCGCAAGACTTACGAGCGCTTCCTGCCCTACATCAACAACAACAGCGACTTCCAGGAGATGCTGAGCGAGATGCTAGGCGAACTGAACGCATCGCATACAGGCGCAAGATACAACGGACTGTGGGCTTCGATGCAGACAGCAAACCTCGGACTTTTCTTCGACGACAACTACACAGGCGACGGCCTGAAGATTGAGGAGGTTGTGAAGGGCAGCGAGATTGCCTGCAAGCAGACCGATGTAAAGGCGGGCTGCATCATCGAGAAAATCGACGGTACAGAAATCAAAGCCGGTATGGACTACTTCCCGCTACTCGACGGAAAGATTGGCAAACCAATCCGACTGACCGTTCGCGCCAAGGGAGGCCGCACTTTCGACATTACTACAAAGGGAATGTCAATGGCCAAGGTGAACGAACTGCTATACAAGCGTTGGGTGGAGCGCAACCGCCAGCTGGTAGACAGCCTGTCGGGTGGCCGACTCGCCTATGTACACGTAAAGGCAATGAACAGCGAGAGCTTCCGTACAGTCTATCGTGAGCTGCTGAGCGACAAGAACCGCAACCGCGAGGCTGTAATCGTTGACGAGCGTCACAACGGAGGCGGATGGCTGCACGACGACCTGTGTACGCTGCTCAACGGCAAGGAATATCAGAAGTTCATGCCACGTGGACAATACATCGGTCGCGACCCGTTCAACAAGTGGGTGAAGCCTTCATGCGTGCTCATCTGTGAGGATGACTACAGCAACGGCCATGGATTCCCATTGGTCTACAAGACTCTCGGCATAGGCAAACTCATTGGTGCTCCTGTTGCTGGAACTATGACAGCCGTATGGTGGGAGACTATGATCGACCGCTCAATGGTGTACGGCATTCCTCAGGTGGGATGTATGAATCTTGACGGAACATACGCCGAGAACACACAGCTCAATCCGGACATCACAGTCTACAACACACCGGAAGACTTTATCAACGGCAACGACCAACAGCTGAAGGCTGCTGTGGATGAAATGTTGAAGCAGATCGGCGAAAAGAAATAAAACAATCGCATGACACATAGTGAAGGAGGGTGTGTCAAAACTCCCAATATAAATAACAAAAAACTCGTTGTACGTTCTTGTGTGGATGTACAACGAGTTTTTGTTTTTCTAC